>NZ_JAWOVM010000047.1:0-35198 GCF_033339895.1 Vibrio sp. 1751 | reverse complement strand
ATGAGGAGACCTTCATGACCCAAAACGTTACTCAGGCGCTACAAGAGTTCAGCCTGCGCTACCAACAAGCTTGGCAAGCTAAGCACAATGAGTTGCCAAGCAGTGAAGAGCTTGCAGAGCTTGTTTCTCCTTGTGTCGAAGAGAAGCGTGATGGAAAGGTGCTTTGGAAAGCGGTCGCACGTGATGAAATGGCCGATTTCACCAATGTGGAAAATGCGATTGAGTTGTCACTGCAAGATGATGTTAAAGCCTTTTATGGTTCTCAATACTGCGCCGATATGGAGGCAACTTGGCAAGGTAATTCGTTGACGCTGCTGCAAGTGTGGAGCGATGACGATTTCGTGCGTCTACAAGAAAATATTCTTGGTCATTTGGTGACGCAGCGCCGCTTGAAACTTAAACCAACAGTATTTATCGCAGCGACAGATGAGGAAATGGATGTGATTTCTATTTGTAACCTCACTGGCAATGTGATTCTAGAGCGTTTGGGCACCTCTAAACGTGATGTATTGGCAGATTCATTGGTTGAGTTCTTGAATAAGTTAGAGGCTGCCGTCTAAGTATGTATGTTGTTGAGTTGCAGTTTGAGTGTTTTGATAACACCACCGTCAGCGCGGTAGACAAAGCCATTAATGGCTTGATGGATGCTCTGCGTTACAACGGCCAAGTATTAGGTCGTGAATTCCCGATAGTGATGGGAGAAGGTGAATTTTTCGTTCGTGTTGTTTGCCCAGAACAAGACAGCTTGCATCCACGTTATCACTCAGATTTCGTCAAAGTGTGCATGAACCGTTTGTCGGATGCGTCTTTGCTTGCTCCGAAAATGCGTATGCTGGGGCGTGATTTGAATTCAGAACAAGCAGCCGAAGAAGAGACACCTAGCTGGCAAGTGTTGTACACGACTTATGTTCATACGTGTTCGCCTTTGCGAAGTGGTGAAACCCTGTTGCCAATTCCTTTGTATCGCAATGAGCCAACACTTAATGGAGACCATAAAGCCGTCATTAAGTGGCAGACTGAGTGGCAAGCGTGTGATGAAATCCAAATGGCAGGGGGTTGCCGAGCGGAACATGCGGCGCTGCACGAAATTTGCGATGTGGATAGTGTGCTGTTTCGCCGAGGTTGGGACTTACGTGGCCGTATCGAATACATCACGAAGATCCCTACGTACTATTACCAGTATCGTGTCGGAGGTCAGTCGCTGGAGAGCGAGAAAGCGCGCAAGTGTCCAAAATGCGATGGCGAGTGGCTACTCGATGAGCCACTACATGACATATTTCATTTTAAGTGTGATGACTGCCGAATCGTGTCGAATATCTCTTGGGACCATCTTAAGTAGCGAATTGAAGCTACTTAAATGGGTAGATAGACAAATAGAAAGGGCTGATGTTTTCACATCAGCCCTTTTGTGTTTAGAACGTTTATGTTTAGAACGTTGTTTTCAGTCATGTTTTGAAAAGTGGGATTACCAACCTTTCACAACACCGCCTTTGAACAGCTCTTTTGCCGCTTCGTAAACTTCTTCCGTTTGGTAAGCTTTTACGAAGTTTTGTACGTTTTGCGCATTAACATTTTCTTCGCGAGCGACAATTAGGTTTACGTATGGTGAGTCTTTATCTTCAACGAACACGCCGTCACGCTCTGGCGATAGGTCGATAGAGCTTGCGTAAGTGGTGTTGATGATAGATAGCGTTACGTCATCCAGTGAACGTGGAAGCTGTGGGGCTTCTAGTTCAATGATTTCGATATTTTTAGGGTTGCCTACGATGTCACGTACTGTAGCGAGTAGACCAACGCCATCACGTAGCGTAATTAAACCTTGCTGCTCAAGAAGCAGTAGTGAGCGACCTAGGTTAGTTGGGTCGTTTGGTACTGCGATGCGTGCGCCATCTTGAATTTCATCAATTGATTTTACTTGCTTTGAGTAACCAGCAATAGGGTAAACGAATGAGTTACCCGCGATAGCCAGTTTGTAGCCGCGGTCTTTCACTTGTTGGTCTAGGTATGGTTTGTGCTGGAACGCATTCGCGTCTACTGAACCATCATCCAGAGCGGCGTTTGGTGTTACGTAATCGGTAAATGTTACTAGCTCAACATCTAGGTTGTATTTCTCTTTTGCTACTTTAGCGGCAACTTCGGCTACTTGTGCTTCAGCACCAGCAATAACGCCAACTTTTACTTTGTTTACGTCTACTTCTTTGTCGCCGCAACCCGCTAGAGCAAGAGCAGAGGCGGCCGTTGCTACAGTCAAAAGACCTTTAAGGCTAAATTTCATCTTTATCTCCTTATAATTTGTATTTTTGATGCTTATCTGTGGTCTACACGGCGCACCACTGCGTCGCCGATAGACTGAATAATCTGTACTAGAACAATCAACATCACGACAGTCACGGCCATGATAGTTACATCGTAGCGGTGGAAACCGTAACGAATGGCTACGTCGCCTAGGCCGCCGCCGCCTACCGTACCCGCCATAGCTGAGTAGCTAACGAGAGTGACCAACGTAATCGTTACTGAGTTAACAATAGTCGGCATTGCTTCAGGTAGTAGAACTTTTGTGATGATCTGTGTTGGTGTCGCCCCCATTGACTGCGCTGCTTCCACCAAGCCTGTCGGTACTTCTAATAAAGCACCTTCAATGAGACGAGCGACAAAAGGAATGGCGCCAATAGTCAGTGGGACGATTGCTGCGGTTGTGCCGATAAAGGTTCCAACCAGCATTTTTGTCACTGGAATAATCGCAACCATCAGTACGAGGAATGGCACTGAGCGACCAATGTTAACGATAGCGCCTAAGCCGCTATTTAGTTTGGTGTTTTCAAGTAGGCCGCCTTTCTTAGTAATATGGAGGATTACGCCTAATGGAATACCCACAGCAAAGCCGACTAATCCGGCAACCGCAACCATGTAAAGCGTTTCCGACGTTGCACCTAAAAGTAGTTTGCTGTTTAAGCTCAGCCATTCAGAAATCGTATTAAAGGACATAACCAAGTACCTCTACTTTTACGTTGTGCTTACGCAGGTATTCAAGAGCTGCGTTGTCATCTTCTTCGTTACCAAATAGCTCTGCGACCATCATGCCGAATTTCACGCCACCAGCGTAATCAAGGTCGGAACTCAAAATACTCACATCAATATTGTATTTACGAGAAATTTGCGACATTAACGGTGCATCGACGGTTGCGCCAGTAAACTCTAAGCGAACCAACGGGTAGCTGCCATCAACACGCTCTGCTTGCAGACGAGCTTGGTAATCTTCAGGAATGGAAAGATCCAGCGTTGAGCGAATGAATTGGTGCGCTAGCTCTGTCTTAGGGTGCGCAAAAATATCGCCAACGGTGCCTTTTTCCACCAGCTCACCACCACCGATGATTGCTACTTCGTGACAGATACTTTTTACGACTTCCATTTCGTGAGTGATAAGTAAAATCGTGATGTTGAGTTTGCGGTTGATCTCTTTCAATAACTCAAGGATAGATTGAGTTGTTGCCGGGTCTAGCGCACTAGTGGCCTCATCACAAAGCAGCACGCTAGGATCGGATGCCAATGCACGAGCAATTGCCACACGCTGTTTTTGGCCGCCACTTAAGTTAGATGGGTAGCTCTCGTGTTTGTCGGCTAAGCCTACAAGCTTTAGCAACTCAGTTACTTTTGTTGTGATTTGCGATTTGTCTTTACCTGCCAGTTCTAGTGGCAGTGCTACATTATCAAACACAGTACGAGACGAAAGCAGGTTAAAGTGCTGGAAGATCATGCCAATGTTACGGCGTGTTTCGACTAGTTGTTTTTTGCTGAGTTTGGTTAGATCCACACCATCAACGATGATGGAACCAGAGGTCGGCGCTTCTAACATGTTTACGCAGCGAATCAGCGTACTTTTACCAGCACCTGATGAACCGATAACACCAAAGATGGTGCCTTTGTCGATGTGTAGGTTAATGTCTTTCAGGGCAAGGATTTCCTTACTGCCTTGGTAGAACACTTTATTGACGTTTTTTATTTCTATCATGTTTCAACCTGCCCAAAGATACGGGGAACTTCGCTGTCAAAAACGGCCTTTGACAGAACTTAATGTTGAGCTTTATCTCAATTTTCAGTTGATGCTATGGGTTAAGCAGAATGAAGTCAATAGATATTTTTACGTCTAGACGTCTAGACGTCTAAATGTATGGATGTTCTGTTTTAAAACGAAGATGTATAGATAACAAGCAGGAGGTAGACGGCGGGGCACCCTCAGATTTACCGATTCTTGCCCAACAAATCAACCGTTTTGTCGAGGCCTAGAATGAATTAGATAGTGTTGAAGTTTATAAGGTATGTAATAATCTGATTAAACCGAGTTAATAGAGAAATACGTTTTGGCAAAACCTGCTGTTTTTATCGATCGTGATGGCGTGATAAACGTTGACCACGGCTACGTTCATGACGAACATGATTTTGAGTACATTGATGGTGTATTTGAAGCGACGAAAGCGCTAAAAGATAAAGGCTACCTTCTAGTGTTAGTGACGAATCAATCGGGCATCGCACGCGGTAAATTCAGTGAAGACCGTTTCTTGTCTCTGACTCAATGGATGGATTGGAACTTTGCTGATAATGGTGTTGAGTTCGATGGTATCTATTACTGTCCACATCATCCAGAACATGGCATTGGCGAGTACAAGCAAGATTGTGAGTGCCGTAAGCCAAAACCAGGCATGTTCATTTCTGCGCGTGACTTCTTGAAGATCGACATGGAGAAATCTGTGATGATCGGCGATAAAGCTGAAGACATGATGGCAGCAGAAGCGGCAGGCGTTGGCACTAAGATTTTGGTTCGCACTGGTAAGCCAGTAACGGAACAGGGCGAAGCCATTGCAACGGTAGTATTAGATAGCATTGCAGATGTGCCTGCGTACTTAAACAAGTAATCTTCATTACTGACTGAGATAAGGGAAGCCACTGCTTCCCTTTTGTTTGATTCCTTCTTTTAATCTGAACACTTATGAGCAAAAAACTCACCATTCTTGATATCGCAAAATTGGCAGGCGTGGGCAAATCGACAGTAAGCCGTGTGCTTACTAACGATCCAAAAGTGAAACCCCAAACGCGAGAGAAGGTTGAGCAAATCATTCGTGAATCTGGTTATGTGCCGTCCAAATCTGCGCAATCAATGCGTGGCGGCAGCCAAAAAGTTATTGGGGTTATCATCTCCCGTTTAGATTCACCATCAGAAAATCGCGCCGTTGGTACAATGCTCAATGCTTTGTATTCCGCTGGTTATGATGCGGTGATCATGGAGAGCCAATTCGATCGCGATAAAACCAATGAACATTTGGATGTGCTTAAACGTCGCAACGTCGATGGGGTGATCGTGTTTGGCTTTACTGGATGTGATGAGCGAGCATTGGCGGAGTGGGGGAATCGTATCGTCGTGATCGCGATGGACACGCAAATGGTTTCCTCGATCAACTACGATAACCAAGGTGTGATTGACATGGCTTTGTCTCACCTTGAGCAGCAATCTTTATCTCGCATTGCTTATATTGGTGTTGATCCTGAAGACAAAACCACTGGCTTAGCTCGTCTAAAAGCTTATAAAGCTTGGTGTCAACGCAAGCAAATTGCACCTTGTTTCCAAACGGGTAAGTTGAGCCATGAAAGTGCTTATCAGTTAGTAGACAAAGTCCTTCAATCTGACACTCAGGCCATCGTGTGCGCCAGTGACACCATCGCGTTGGGCGTGATTAAGCGTCTTCAAGAGTTAGGCCGTGAAGATGTGGTTGTGACAGGTGTTGGAGGTAATGAATTGCTCTCTTTCCTTTTCCCTAAAGTATTTAGTGTCGACCCAGGTTATACCCTTGCAGGTGAGAAGTCCGCTAACATGCTGATCAATCAATTAAATGGCGATGAGGAAGTGGTTCACTTTACTCAACAGCCTATCGTTTATTGACCCACACTAAAACGATCTGCTCTAAAATTATACTGTGATCACTCTCAATTAATGGGACTGTTCCCATTTTGTTTTTTGCCTTCGGATGGCAATATTAAAATTAAGAGATGGGAATGTTCCCATTTATAAAAACAAAATGATGAATCGAATGTATCCAATACAGGGTGGACAAAGTTATGAGTAAGAATGCGCGTAAAGACGTGGAGCGTCTTATTGAGCTGGTCGGGGGGCCGGACAATATTGCCAGTGTAAGTCACTGTTTAACTCGCTTGCGTTTTGTTCTAAATGATACGGACAAAGCAGATACGAAACAGTTAGAAGCATTACCGATGGTGAAGGGCTGTTTTACCAATGCAGGCCAGTTCCAAGTGGTTATCGGTACTGAAGTGGATGAAGTTTACAAGATACTGATCGGACTGACGGGTAAAAGTGAAGCCAGCAAAGACGAAGCGAAGAACGCTGCTCGTCAAAACATGAATATCGTTGAGCGTGGTATTTCCCACCTTGCAGAAATCTTTGTACCACTGCTACCTGCGATCATTACCGGTGGTCTGATTCTTGGCTTCCGTAACGTGATTGGCGACATCAAGATGTTTGATGGTCAAACGCTAACGGAAATCAGCCAGTTTTGGGCAACGGTACACTCTTTCCTATGGCTAATTGGTGAAGCAATCTTCTTCTTCCTACCGGTTGGCGTGTGTTGGTCGACAGTGAAAAAGCTCGGCGGTACTCCGATTCTGGGTATCACGCTTGGTGTAACATTGGTTTCGCCGCAGTTGATGAACGCCTACCTGATTGGTAAGCAAGTACCCGAAGTATGGGACTTTGGCTTATTCGCCATCGAGAAAGTGGGCTATCAGGCGCAAGTGATTCCAGCAATGCTTGCTGGTATGGCACTGGCGTTTATTGAAACCAACTTAAAACGCATCATTCCGTCTTACCTTTACCTAGTGGTCGTGCCGTTTGTCTCAATCATTGTGTCTGTGATTCTTGCGCACTCTATCATTGGTCCATTCGGTCGTATGTTGGGTGACGGCGTTGCTTTCGCAGCAAAAGCAGCCATGACGGGTGACTTCGCAATGATTGGCTCAACCATCTTCGGCTTCCTATACGCGCCATTGGTCATTACTGGTATTCACCACACCACCAACGCGGTAGACCTTCAACTGATGCAAGAGCTAGGCGGTACGCCAATTTGGCCTCTGATTGCACTTTCAAACATTGCTCAAGCGTCTGCGGTCGTCGGCATCATTATCATCAGTAAAAAACATGGCGAGCGTGATATCTCAGTGCCTGCGGCTATCTCTGCTTACCTTGGCGTGACTGAGCCGGCGATGTACGGCATCAACTTGAAATACAAGTTCCCAATGCTGAGCGCGATGATCGGTAGTGCGTGTGCTGCTGCTATTTGTGGTAGTGCGGGCGTAATGGCGAACGGTATCGGTGTGGGCGGTTTGCCGGGCATCTTGTCTATCCAACCGCAGTTCTGGGGCATTTTTGCTTTGGCTATGTTAGTCGCAATGCTGGTACCTGCTGCATTAACGTTAATTCTTTATAAGCGTGCACAAGCCAAAGGTGAGCTTGAGCCTGCAAACGCGTAATTCTATTTGAGGCAGTGACTTGGCTGCCTCCTCCTATTTTTCTTTTCAAATTTTAAGTTTCCGATTACTGGTAAGTGAGTGTTAGAAATGGCTATGACCAAGCATGATGAGAGCTGGTGGAAAACCGCAACCATCTATCAAATTTACCCAAAAAGCTTTTGTGACAGTGGCAGTAAAGGCACGGGCGACATCAAAGGGATCATTTCTAAGCTGGATTATCTTAAGCACCTTGGTGTGGATGCGATTTGGCTGACGCCGGTTTACCAATCGCCAATGATCGACAACGGTTATGACATCTCCGATTATTACTCGATTAACCCTGAGTTCGGCACCATGCAAGACTTTGATACTTTGCTAGCAGAAGCGCATCAGTTGGGTATTCGTATCATCATGGACATTGTAGTGAACCACACGTCGACAGAACACAAGTGGTTCCAATCCGCACTGGGTGATAAAAACAGCCCATACCGTGATTACTACATCTGGAAAGATCCGGTAGATGGTGCTGAACCAAACAACTGGCAATCAAAGTTTGGTGGCAACGCTTGGGCGCTGGATGAAAAAACAGGCCAGTACTATTTGCACCTTTTTGCTAAAGAGCAAGCGGACTTAAACTGGGAAAACCCAGTAGTGCGTGAAGAAGTGAAAGAAGTCATCAGCTTCTGGGCAGAGAAGGGAGTCGATGGTTTCCGTCTCGACGTTATCAACCTGATTTCTAAACAGCAAGATTTTCCAAGTGACGATATTGGTGATGGTCGCCGCTTCTACACCGACGGTCCACGTGTGCACGAATACCTTCAAGAGATCAGCGAATCTGTGTTTCAAAAATACGGCAGCGTGACGGTGGGTGAAATGTCTTCCACCACACTAGAGCACTGCCAGCAATATTCTTCGCTAGACGGCAAAGAGCTATCCATGGTGTTCAACTTCCATCATCTGAAAGTCGATTATCCAAATGGTGAAAAATGGACCAAAGCGCCGTTTGATTTCATTCAGTTAAAACAGATCTTCAATCATTGGCAAACGGGCTTAAATGGCAAAGGGTGGGGGGCGTTGTTCTGGTGTAACCACGACCAGCCACGCGTTGTGAGCCGATTAGGTAACGACGAGCAATACCGTGTTGAATCTGCCAAGATGCTTGCGGCATCAGTGCACATGATGCAAGGCACACCTTATGTTTATCAGGGGGAAGAGATCGGCATGACCAACCCAGATTATACCGAAATCAGCCAATATCGTGATGTTGAAAGTACTAACATGTACGACATCATGGTCAACCGTGATGGTGTATCTCATGAGGACATGATGGCGATCTTGGCACAGAAGTCGCGTGATAATTCACGTACACCAATGCAATGGAACAGTGCAAAACACGCGGGCTTTACTGAGGGAACGCCGTGGCTTGAAGTGGCGCAGAATTACTCTGAAATCAATGCTGAAGCTGCGGTTGCCGATTTGAACTCGGTGTTCTACTTTTACAAGCGTCTGATTGAACTGCGTAAACAGGTTCCAGTCATCACCGATGGCTGTTATGAAGATTTACTGCCAGAGCACAAACGTATTTTCGCTTACGCTCGTCAGAACGATAAGCAAACGCTGCTGTGTATCAATAACTACTACTCTGAAGAGGTGGAATGCGTTCTGCCAGAATGTTTTGATATGAGTAAGGCGAAAAACTTGCTATCTAACTATCAAAACTCAGCGAGCGCAGTCGCGTCAAACCATCAAGTGTTACGACCTTACGAAACTCGTATTTTATTGATAGAAGAATAAACTCGGGTGTCATCACCCCTAAGATTGATGTTCGAGATGAAGGCTTTGGTGTGCTCCCCAAAGCCTTCTTTTATTGAGATATCTATAAAAAATGCGAGCTTATTTTGTTTCAATCGCTGTTAGCTGCACTTTCTCTTCGTTGATTTGTACTTGTTGTACTTTCAGCAGTTCAATTTGTTCTATCAGACCTAAGCTCGGATTAAACCAACGTTCTGCCGAAGTGGCGAACTCCATTGAGTCCATATCATCACAGTTTAGGTTGTAGATGTTCTCTTCCATCAGGTATGCCGCTTCAATTTTCTTGCCTGAGATCGAGAACGCTTTACGCATACCAGTCTCTCGGATTTGCTGTTGCCAAACCACTTGGCAAGATGCTGTCATAGGAAGGTTTTGTACCCACTCATGATCTTCAAAACGGTCTAGAAGGTTGTGAACTGCGTAGCCTGTAAGAGTGGTTTGCAGAGACATAGTTTCTTCACCGATGTCAATATTCGGGCTTTTCTCTTTTACGTCGTCACCGTTTAGGCGGAAAATCGGACTGCTGTGCATAAGCATGGCAATAAACTGATGACCAATGAAATAAGCGTCAGTGATTTCATGAAGTGCACCATCTGATCCTGCAAAGTAAAGCGTATTGCTCTCTTCGTCGTCGTTGTACTGCTCGTCTGAATAGTAGAACTGTTCGGCGCCGTAGTTCACCAAGTCATTAACCAATTGGACCATTGCCTCGCTGTTTGGGATTTGTGCCAATGCTGCCAATATTTGCTCGCTATCCATCGCTTGGAAGCTCAGTTTCATGTCGCCCTCTGGTTGGCCATCCAAGCTAAACGAATAGCTCAATTGTGTGTTTGGTACAGGAGCGAAGATTGAGTTGTGAATCGAGACGTCGAAACTTTCTTGAGGCATTTTGTTTGGATTCGCACTGCCAGAAGACGAACCTCCGCCACAGCCGTAAAGAGCCAGAGTTGCTGCTGCGATAAGCGTCATTTTGTTTAGCATGGTTTACATTCCTGATTGATAAGGCCGTTTCATGTTGGGCCGTTGCTTGAATGCGAGCATGCTAAGTTCAGTGAGAGAAAAAGGGCAAAAAACAAAAGCTAACAGGGGTTAATGAAAGCTTAATTTTATATTTAGGTCTTTGTTTTGTTTGGAGTTATTTCGTTGGCTACGTTAGTGCAATACTCGTTAATGAGCGCTTTCCATCGGCTTATGATTTCTTGATCGGTCACACTAACATGCAACGTTTTCCACGGTTGGAGGCAAGTCTCTTTTGATTCAGATTGAGAAAGACGCTCAAACAAGGTTTCGGAAGGTAAAACGCGCAGCAGCGCCACCAGTGATTCCATGTAGTTGAGACGGAACTGTTCAAGTTTGTTCTGCTTATAAGCAATGTGAGACACAAAGGTATAAATCAGTGCGTTTTGGATACGTGAGTCGCCATCTGGTGTCGTTAACAGAGCTTTTGCCCTGTCTAAGTTACCTAATTTGAAATGCAATAGACCTAACCAGAGGCTCAGCTCATCTGGCAAAACATCAAACGACGATTGTACTTGAGTTAAATACGCTTCCAGCTTTTGATGTTCGTGCTCGTATAAGGCGAGATGTCTTGCCGTTGTTATAGCCGCAAACTCATCAGATTGTCGGAGAGGTTGGCTAGAAAAGGCATTCTCGAATAACATTTTTTTGTGAATATCCGAAAGCTGCCACGTACTTGCCGAAGGTGCAGGCAGATTGAAGTATTGCGCGACATCCGAGTGCATTTGGAAAATATCCGATTGTAAGTCAGATAAACGCAGTGTGTACTCATTGCGAAACGCTAGCTTGCCCGTCGCAGGATAAATAAGGTTCATCTGCGCTTTCAAGATGCCCTGTTTTGTGCCGTCTTTTAACTCGATATTGAGCTCGTAGTCGCTGGTCTGCATGTTTCGTGCGCCAGGGAAATATGGCGCATGACCGATAGGATCAAGAAAGTAACTGGGAGCATCTTGGTTGGCGATGTCGGTGTATGGATATTCGACCTGTTGTTGCAGCAAGATGGCTTTGACCAGTATGCGGTATTTTCGCGCCTGAGAGCCGATTGAATCGACACGGTTGAGTAGTAGCTCGACTTTGGGAATCAGTAGTTGATGACGTGTTTGTTGTGTTGAGATTTCTTGGCGTTGCCATAACAAGCTTGCGAGCGTCACGCTACAAACTGCAAGTATGGCACACAAGCTATAAGCAAAAATCAGCTTGAAGTTCTTATTCCTCGCAACCTGAGTTGGGATAACGCGTCGATGGCTTTTCGCTGGTGGCACCAAACGAATATTGGCAGGGTTAAGAAAGTAGCCTTTGCGGGGGTAAGTGACTAAAAGCTTAGCGGCATCGTATTCGGGTAAGTACTGCTGTAGCAGGGCACGTAAGGTGCTAATGCGGTTCGTGAGCACATTCTTAGAGATGAACTTGCTCTGCCAAATGGTTTCAATAATGGTGTCAGCAGAGAGTGGGTGGCCAACGCTTGTTAACAGCAGTTCTAATAATTCAATGGTGCGAGGTTCAAGATCAATCGCGATAACATCTTGATGAAGGGTCTGTGTCTTCGGGTTATAGATCAGCTCTCCAATCGCAATATAACTGTGAGTCTGTTTAGCTTGTTGCAGAAAGTCGCGCATACCGTACCGATCTATTTGGAAATCGCGAAGTATTATATAGCGATTGGAGCGCGAAATCTTATAAATCGCGCTTCAATCATTATCAAAAATTTATGAACCGTAGGTCACGGAATAGCGGTGCGGTTTGTGGTTCATCGCTAACACGAGATTGAGTGCAAACGCCCCCAAAATTGAAAGGCCAATCACTTCTGGTGTGACAAAGAAGAATGAAGCAAACAGGATACATGCATCGATTGCCATTTGGCTTTTGCCAACTGAAATGCCAAATTTGTCTTGGATAAACAAACACAGCACGTTAAAGCCACCCAAGCTGGAGCGATGTCGGAATAGGATCAGCATACCGAGCCCCATTAAAAGCCCGCCTGCGACGGCGCAATAAACTTCATTTACCGATTCGAGCGAGATTAGCAAATAAAGATGATCGGCAAAGATAGAAACCAACGCGCCAGAAATGGCACTATTAATGGCGAAATGACGGCCGAAGCGTTTCCATGCTAGTAAGTAAAAAGGACTGTTTGCTAAAAAGTACAGCACACCAAAGGTAAAAGGTGTAAATTGGCTAATAAGCAGAGCCAATCCAGTCGTGCCTCCCGTTAGAAGGTTCGCGGATTGGAGAAAGAAAACGCCTTGAGCTACTAAAAAGGTACCCGTGAGAATCGCTATCCAGTCTTCTTTTAATGAGTGTTTTTCCATCAATGTTGCAGTCATTAGTGATAAATAAGGCGTGCATAGTAGTAAAAAGATGATCTTTTCGGTAGCTAGAGGGTAAAATTTACGGTAAACCTATGTAATTGCTGTTTTACAGGGTGTAAAGCACAAATTTGACAGGCAATAGATTGTCGTTATGCGATTGCAATGCTGGCATGATAAACATTGCTTGTCATCATGAAAAAACTGCATGAGAAAAATTGTAAATTTCTCTTTATGACCTAAATCAAATTATGTAGAATGCGCGCCATTAGGGTGACGAAAACGTTTGCGTCGGGTCATTCAACAGTTTTTTTGCAACTTTCAGTACTAATCTGAGTCAGGAGATACAGATGCTTAAGCGTGATATGAACATCGCAGATTACGATGCGGAACTGTTCGCAGCTATCCAGGAAGAAACTCTTCGCCAGGAAGAACACATTGAACTTATCGCTTCTGAAAACTACACAAGCCCACGTGTAATGGAAGCGCAAGGTTCTCAGCTAACGAACAAATACGCTGAAGGCTACCCAGGTAAGCGTTACTACGGCGGTTGTGAGTACGTAGATAAAGCTGAAGCACTAGCAATTGAGCGTGCATGCCAACTATTTGGTTGTGAGTACGCTAACGTACAGCCTCACTCAGGTTCTCAAGCAAACAGCGCAGTTTACATGGCGCTTCTTAACCCTGGCGATACAGTTTTAGGCATGAGCCTAGCACACGGTGGTCACCTAACTCACGGTTCACCAGTAAACTTCTCTGGTAAGCACTACAACGTTATCCCTTACGGTATCGATGAAGCTGGTCAAATCAACTACGACGAGATGGAACAGCTAGCACTTGAACACAAACCTAAGATGATCATCGGTGGTTTCTCTGCTTACTCGCAAATCGTTGATTGGAAACGCATGCGTGAAATCGCTGACAAAGCAGGTGCTTACTTATTTGTTGATATGGCGCACGTAGCTGGTCTTATCGCTGCCGGTGAATACCCAACACCAGTACCGCATGCTCACGTGGTAACAACAACGACGCACAAAACACTAGCAGGTCCTCGCGGTGGTCTTATCTTGTCAAATGCTGGCGAAGATATGTACAAGAAATTGAACTCAGCAGTGTTCCCTGGTGGTCAAGGTGGTCCTCTAATGCACGTTATCGCTGGTAAAGCAGTAGCGTTCAAAGAAGCGATGGAGCCAGAGTTCAAAGCTTATCAAGCTCGCGTAGTGAAAAACGCAAAAGCAATGGTTGGTCAGTTCCAAGAGCGTGGCTACAAAATCGTATCTAACGGTACAGAAAACCACTTGTTCCTTGTTGACCTAATCGACAAAGATATCACTGGTAAAGACGCAGACGCGGCACTAGGTGCAGCAAACATCACTGTAAACAAGAACTCAGTACCAAATGACCCACGCAGCCCATTCGTAACGTCTGGTATCCGTGTAGGTACGCCAGCGATCACTCGCCGTGGCTTCACTGAAGAAGATGCAAAAGAGCTAGCAAACTGGATGTGTGACGTTCTAGATAACATCGGCAACGAAGAAGTTATCGAAGCGACTAAACAGAAAGTGCTAGAAATTTGTAAGCGTCTACCAGTTTACGCATAACTGTTCTTCATAGAATGAGTCGATTTCGGTGTCGAACATACTCATTTGCTCGCGCAAACTCCGTGTGTTCTTCTAGAACTCGACTCATCTATTTTGAACGTTGATATACTAAAGGTCCTCAATTGAGGGCCTTTTTGTTTGTCTGGCGTTTGGAATGAGATATAGCGAGAGTGTGTGATAAGGGGATGGCTACCAACACTGTCCCTTTTCAATATATCGAAACCACGTCATTCCGACGAGCCTAGGCGAGATCAGGAATCTTGTTAAGGCACACTCTTTTACTCAGAGTTTCCCTAAAAATCATCAGTACTCTGAAAACTGATTCTGAATCACGCTCGTTCCTCGCTGTTCAGAATGACAGTGGTAGAATGGCTTTTTATCATCATTTTCCAGATACAAAAAAGGTTGGCACTGAGCCAACCTTTCTTTTCAAAACAAGCGAGAGCTTATTTAATCTCGATACCTTGAGCTTGCATATCGGCATGGTAAGAAGAGCGCACAAATGGACCACACGCTGCATGCGTGAAGCCAAGTTCTAGTGCAACTTCTTTTAGCTCGTCAAACTCTGATGGTGGAACGTAACGTTCTACTGGCAAGTGGTGACGGCTTGGCGCTAGGTACTGGCCTAGAGTCAGCATCGTTACGCCGTGTGCGCGTAGATCTTTCAGTACTTCGATGATTTCTTCTTTGGTTTCACCAAGGCCCATCATCAAACCAGACTTGGTCGGTACATCGGGATGCTGCTCTTTGAACTTCTTAAGAAGCTCAAGTGACCATTTATAGTTCGCACCTGGGCGAGCTTTACGGTAAAGACGTGGCGCTGTTTCTAAGTTGTGGTTGAAGACATCTGGCGGATTGTCTTTCATTAGATCAAGCGCTACATCCATGCGACCACGGAAGTCAGGAACCAGTGTTTCAATCTTAATATGCGGGTTTAACGCACGGATCTCGCGGTTACAATCGGCAAAGTGTTGTGCACCGCCGTCACGCAGATCGTCACGGTCAACAGAAGTGATTACTACGTATTTCAGCTTCATATCGGCAATGGTTTTCGCCAGTTTTTGAGGCTCTTCTGCTTCCGGTGGTAATGGGCGGCCATGAGCAACGTCACAGAAAGGACAACGACGAGTACAAATAGCACCTAAGATCATGAAGGTTGCTGTACCGTGGTTAAAACATTCCGCTAGGTTCGGGCAAGATGCTTCTTCACATACGGAGTGAAGTTTATTCTTACGCATCGCCGCTTTGATGTCTTGAATTCGTTGGCTGTCGGCTGGTAGCTTGATCTTCATCCAATCAGGCTTACGTAGCACTTCTTTCTGCTCTGTAGGCATGTTCTTTACGGGAATCAATGCCATTTTATCGGCGTCACGATATTTAACGCCTTTTTCCATCTGGATTGGTTTGCTCATGCTTTATTACCTTGAGAAGGTGCTTCTGTGCTGAATTCTACTTGCTCATAATCGAGCAAAGTAACGAGTTCTTCTATTAATTGTTTTTCTACGGCTTCTACATTGTCTGGGCCGCCAAATTGGCTGACCTGAACCATTTCCATACCTTCATAACCACAAGGGTTAATACGCAGAAACGGTGTTAAATCCATATTTACGTTCAAGGCTAAACCATGAAACGAGCATCCTTTACGAATGCGTAAACCGAGAGAGCATATTTTCTTACCGGCAACGTAGACACCTGGTGCGTCAGGTCGCGCGGCTGAGTCAATATTGTATGCTTTTAGCGTGTTGATCACGAGGTTCTCGATTGTGGTAACGAGATCTCGTACACCTAATTTTTTACGGCGTAGGTTGATCAAGAAGTAGGCGACCAACTGACCAGGGCCATGATACGTAACCTGGCCTCCGCGATCACTTTGTACAACAGGAATATCGCCAGTGTTAATCAAGTGCTCAGCTTTACCTGCCTGTCCTTGCGTAAATACTGGGTTATGTTCTACCAACCAGACTTCATCACGGGTTTCTTCTGTGCGTTGGTCGGTGAACTCATGCATCGCCTTCCATACAGGCTCATAGTCTTGGCGGCCAAGTCGTTTTACAACAAGTTGGTGTTGCATGGGAATTCCTGTTGCTAATATATAAAGTTTTTGGATTATAAACCGGATAACCTTGATGCTCTACCGCTGCGTAACAGATTTTTAACTGAAAGCGATGTAAAGCCGCGTTATCTCTTTGATAAATAAAAAGAAAGCAGCCAAGGCTGCTTTCAAAAAAAATTTAATCTATCAAAAAATTATAGAACCATGCGTACGATGTCAATTTCACCTAACTCTTTGTACAGTGTCTCAACCTGCTCGATAGAGGTTGCAGTAATGTTGATTGACACAGAGTGGTAGTTGCCCTTAGCACTTGGTTTAACGGTCGGGCTGTAGTCACCTGGAGCATGGCGCTGAATAACTTCAAGAACAAGCTCTGGAAGTTCAGGCTTTGCATGACCCATTACCTTGTAAGTAAATGAACAAGGGAACTCAAGCAGGTCTTTTAATTTTGCATCAGAGTTGATGGTTAGCATATCGATAACTCCAGTAGATATTCGTTGCGGTGCGAAATAGTACAGTCAAATTAGGGGGAACTCAAGACGAGGAGCTCAAACTTAAAAAGCCGCCCATTCAGGCGGCTTTGCGAATAAGTTTGCTACTCTAACGTTCTTTTTAGAAGAAGCTCTTGAATAACAATACGATGTAATCCCACATGCGGCTAAATAGACTACCTTGCTCTACGGTTTCTAGTGCCATTAGTGGGTACTCGGCAATATCTTCACCATCGATCTGATAGTATAGCTTACCAACTACATCACCTTTATTAATTGGGGCTTCTAGCTCTTTTTCAAGGACGAAGCTTGCTTTTAGGTTTTTCGCTTCACCACGCGGTAGTGTTACGTAAGTATCTTGGTCAAGACCCAGTGCTACGGTATCTTTGTTACCCATCCACACTTTTTCTTCTACGAACGTTTCACCTGCTTTGTGCGGTGCCACTGTTTCGAAGAAACGGAAGCCGTAGCTTAGCAGCTTTTTGCTTTCTGACTTGCGAGCATTGGCATCTTTAGTACCCATAACGACCGCAACCAAGCGCATTTGACCTTCAGTTGCTGAACTTACTAGGCTGTAACCCGCATTACTTGTGTGACCCGTTTTGATGCCGTCAACGTTCATGCTCTTATCCCAAAGTAGACCGTTACGGTTGTATTGGGTGATGCCGTTGTAAGTAAATTTCTTCTCTGAGTACACTCGGTACTCATTTGGTACGTCACGGATAAGTGCTTTACCTAGCAGTGCCATGTCGTATGGTGTTGAGTACAATTCTGCGTTATCTAAGCCATGAACGTTGGCAAAGTGCGAGTTAGTCATACCCAATGTGTTGGCCCAAGCGTTCATTAGGTCAACAAATGCATCTTCTGAACCTGCAATATGTTCTGCCATCGCAACACAGGCATCGTTACCTGACTGGACGATGATACCTCGGTTCAGGTCACGTACTTTAACTGTTGTGCCTACTTCAATGAACATCTTTGATGAATCAGGGAAGTTTTTCGCCCACGCATTTTTACTGATGGTGACATCATCATCTTCTGAGATATTACCACGGGCTAGCTCTTGGCCGATTACATAGCTGGTCATCATCTTAGTCAGACTAGCTGGAGACAATTTTGTGTTCATCTCTTTCTCTGCCAGTACTTTACCTGAATGGTAATCCATCAGCACGTAGCCCTTCGCCGCGATTTGAGGGGCATCTGGAACAACGATAGGTGATGCAAGAGCAGATTGAGCGAAAGTTGCAGAAAGGGCAACCGAAGAAACGAGAATAGATTTCACAAACTTATTTTTATTCATGGTAATTCAAATTTTTGGGTTAACTGCAGACATCTTATCAGAATCCCTAGTTATGTAAGAGGGGGATCAAAGAGAAATTCATGACACGAGGTCATTTGGCAGTGTTGTGTTTTTTAATAAATGCAGACGAATAGCCGAGCAACTTTACTTTATCTAATGTGGCTTGCGTCAGGGAATAGTCAGTAAATGGCCCTAACAACAAGCGATAAGACTCTTTCGCACTCTCTAGGAAAGTTTCTGTATCCAATTTTTGACCAAGCTCGGTACCTAAAGTTCGCGCGCGTTCTTCATTTTTTGATGATGCCACTTGAATAACGTACCTAGGGTGCGCTTCTAATGACTTTTTGTCCGTGGGCTGATTGATACTGATCACTTCAATTTCCACGTTCGCGGTGCCTGTTTTTATGACATCTAACTTGTGCGCGGCGGCATAGCTTAAATCAATGATACGGCCATCGTGAAAAGGACCTCGGTCATTAACTCGTACTATGGTGGTTTTGCCGTTGTCAGTATTGGTAACTTTTACGTAACTTGGTAACGGTAGCGTTTTATGCGCTGCCGTCATTGAGTACATGTCATAGATTTCGCCATTAGAAGTCAAATGACCTTGGAATTTTTTCCCATACCAAGATGCGCGGCCTTTTTCTTTAAAGCCTTTCGCATTGCGAACTATTTTGTAGTCTTTGCCACGCAAGTGGTAATCTTTGTTCCCACCTAGGCTGTACGGTTCATATTTAGGATGCGCATCCTCGATGTGTTCGACTGAAAGCGGTGTATCCGGTGCAACATCGGATTCGAGTTCGTAACGGCCTTCTTGTTCTTTTTGGCTAGTTGATGAACAGCCTGCCAAAATAAGAGCAGATAAAACCAAGGAATATAAAGCGCGTTTTTGCATGTCTAGGTCGCCTTAGAGAATGCTTTTCGGTGCGTATGAATCGACATCAGAATACCAAAACCAGCCATCAAGGTTACCATTGATGTGCCGCCATAACTGATGAGTGGCAACGGTACACCTACTACAGGTAGGATGCCACTTACCATGCCAATATTTACAAAAATATACACGAAGAAGCTGAGTACAATACTGCCTGCCATCATTCGTCCAAATGCGGTTTGCGCTTGGCTGGCGAGATATAAACCTCGTCCAATAATAAATAGATAGATGGCTAAAAGGCAAAGGAAGCCAATCATACCCCATTCTTCAGCAATTACTGCAAAGATAAAGTCAGTGTGTCGTTCTGGAAGAAATTCTAGTTGTGACTGCGTACCTTGCAACCAACCTTTGCCGGAAATACCACCGGAGCCAATCGCAATTTTACTCTGAATAATGTGGTAGCCCGCTCCTAGCGGATCAGATTCCGGGTTAAATAGAGTACGAACTCGCACTTTTTGATACTCTCGCATCAAGAAAAACCACAGAATTGGAATGAAACCACCTAATGCAATCGCAGCACCTGCAATTATTTTCCAGCTAATGCCGGCGAGGAAGATAACAAAAATACCGGAAGCCGCGATCAGGATCGAGGTACCTAAGTCAGGCTGTTTTGCAATGAGAATGGTTGGTAAGCAGACCATAATCAGTGCAACAATGAGTGTTCTTAGCGTTGGTGGGAGGGGCTGTCTACCAACATAGCGAGCCACCATTAATGGCACCGCGAGCTTCAATAGCTCTGACGGTTGAAAGCGCACAAAACCGAGGTTAAGCCAACGCTGCGCGCCTTTCGATGCTTCACCGAAAAACAGCACGCCGAAAAGCAGTATAACGCCACCAACGAACATCAAAGGTGCCAAGCTTTCGTAAGTTCGTGGAGAAAGCTGTGCAAGGACGAGCATCACAACGAGTGAAAGCACCATTCGCATGGCTTGGCGATCCATCATCAGTAAACTTTGGCCACTGGCGCTGTACATGATCACCAGGCCAAACCCCATCAGGGCCAGTATGCCAAGTAGGAGTGGTAAGTCAATATGGAAGCGTTCAAACAGGGCGCGATTTTTACCTGTAGAGGGATCCATCTTCATTACTGTTTTACCTCTTTCTTCGCATTGTTTTCAGGCTCAATTTCTTCTGGACCAAGAACGACTCGGTCAAAAATTTTCCTTACTACTGGGGCACCGTTACTAGAACCACCACCGGCATTTTCTAGTACTACAGTGACGACCACTTTAGGATCATCAAATGGTGCAAAGCCAGTAAATAACGCATGGTCACGTAAGTGCTCGGCGATCTCATCGGCGTTGTATTCTTCGTTTTCACCCAGACCGAAGACCTGTGCAGTACCTGATTTACCCGCTGTTTCATAATTCATTTTGTAGAATGAGCGGCGAGCTGTTCCGCGCGTGCCATGGTTTACCCGACGCATGCCTTCTTTCGCCATATCCCAGTACTTTTTCGGCACATTCTTGATTGGTGGGTAAGTCACGTATTCTGTCGTTTGCTGCTCTTCGAAGTCGTTACCATTTTCTATCGTCGCTTTGAGCAAGTGAGGTGCGATCACTTCTCCCTCGTTTACTAATACGGAGGTTGCTTTGGCGATTTGCATTGGTGTTGCTGTCCAATATCCTTGGCCGATACCCACAGGGATCGTATCACCTTTATACCATGGGGTTTTATGGCGAGACATTTTCCAGTCACGAGTCGGCATATTCGCCTTACTTTCTTCGTAGATATCGATGCCAGTGTAATCACCAAAGCCGAACATCATCATCCAATTCGAAATACGGTCAATACCCATGTCATAAGCGATTTGATAGTAGAAGGTATCAACAGACTCTTCGATCGACTTAATGATATCGACGCGTCCGTGCCCCCAACGCAACCAGTCACGGAATGGGCGAGTGTTGGAGTTTGGTATGCGCCAATAACCAGGATCATTTCGCGTGGTGTTAGGTGTGACGACACCTTCTTGCAGCGCGGCTACCGCCATAAATGGTTTGATGGTAGACGCAGGGGGGTAAATGCCAAGTGTAGTGCGGTTGACCAAAGGACGGTTTTTATCGTTCAAAAGGGCGCGATAGTCTTTACCTGAGATTCCGTGCACGAACGAGTTAGGATCGTAGCTAGGGCTCGAAACCATAGCCAGTACGCCGTTGTCTCTAGGATCGATCACTACAGCACTGCCTCGGCGGCCGTCCAATAATTGGTGTACGTACAACTGCAAGTTGATATCAAGGTTTAAAACGATGTCTTTTCCGGGTACAGGTGGAACGTACTTTAAGGTACGAATTACTCGGCCGCGGCTGTTTACCTCGACTTCTTGATATCCGGCTGTACCGTGTAAGAGGTCTTCGTAGTATTTTTCAATACCCAGCTTACCAATGTCGCGAGTGGCTTGATAGTTTGCGTCTTTTTCTTCTCGGATCAGGCGCTGCATGTCGCGATCATTGATTCGAGAAACATACCCAATCACGTGGGTTAAGACTTCGCTGAAAGGGTAGTAGCGCTTTAAGGTCGCACTTATTTCCACACCTGGAAAGCGGTACTGATTGACGGAGAATACTGCTACTTGTTTTTCGTTCAGTTGGGTAAGCAGTGGGACCGATTTAAATCGACGAGTCCGTTTACGCTCGTGGTGGAAACGTTCAATCTGGTCTGGTGTAATTTCCAGAATAGTTTGTAATTCTTGGATGGTTGCATCAATGTCTTTAATTTTTTCTGGGGTCAGTTCTAAGTTAAAGACGGGACGGTTCTCTGCCAGTAAAACGCCATTTCGGTCATAAATTAGACCTCGGTTAGGCGCGATAGGCACTACTTTGATGCGGTTATCGTTCGAGCGGGTTTGATAGTCTTGAAACTGGTTCACCTGAATGTTGTACATGTTGGCAACCAGAGCTCCCATCAAGACAACAATGCCGATAAAAGCAACAATAGCGCGGCTGGCAAACAGACGCGCTTCGGCTTGATAATCTCGGATTTGACTGCGGCGTTTACGAATCATTAACGCTTGGCTCTAAAGTTAAACAACGATTATTCGCGATGATAAGGGTGGTTAGCGGTGATGCTCCACGCTCGGTATAAGCTTTCTGCCATTACGATACGCACTAGAGGGTGGGGTAGCGTTAAGGCAGATAATGACCAGCTTTGGTCTGCTGCAGCTTTGCATGCAGGAGCGAGTCCTTCAGGACCGCCGATTAATATTGATACATCACGGCCATCTAATTTCCAAGCTTCTAACTGCTCAGCGAGTTGAGGAGTGTCCCATTTTTTACCTGGGATATCTAACGTGACGATACGGTTGCCTTTTGGTACCGCCGCGAGCATCGCTTCTCCTTCTTTTTGCAGGATGCGAGCGATATCGGCATTTTTTCCGCGTTTGCCAGCAGAGATTTCAATCAACTCCAACGGCATATCATGCGGGAAACGGCGACGATATTCTTGAAAGCCTTCCTCAACCCATTTTGGCATTTTTGTGCCAACAGCAATTAGTTGAATTTTCAAAAGATTAACCCCAGAGTTTTTCTAGCTGGTAGAGTTCGCGGTGCTCTTCTTGCATCACGTGAAGCATGGCGTCGCCCATATCTAGGACTACCCATTCACCTTCGTTTTCACCTTCCATTCCTAGTGGCTCAAGACCGGCTTTTTTCACTTCTGTTGCAACATGGTCAGCGATGGATGAAACGTGGCGTTTGGATGTACCAGTACAGATGATCATGTAATCTGTCACGCTTGATTTATCTTCCACATTTAGGACGATAATGTCTTCCGCTTTCATGTCGTCGGCTTTATCAGCTAAAAAGTCTTTCAGTTCTTCGCGAAGCACTCGGTTTTCCTCGGTTTGTCTCTTATCTCTATAGTGTTTTACATTCTTGCTTGCAAAACAGGTCGCGCACTATATCACGCTTTGATTTTTAAATTGCCAGCTTAATATCAGGAGAGCAGGTTTCTAAGCTCAACTGATGAATAGTTGGCCATACAGACTCGTCATACTGAGTTTTGGCTTTTATCTCGGCTTGAGCCAATAAGGAGAGCAATGCACAAATACGACTCGCTGATAAGCGGGCCAGTGCTGCGTTATAGAGTGGACGCTTGTTTTGCCAAACTCGATATTTCTCAAATACCTGGTTCATTCCCATTTGAGTTAAGTCTTGATGCATATTTAAAAGTTGGCTCAACTCTTTTTGTACACTTCGAATCAAGATCACGGTCTCAACCCCTTCCGCCTCAAGTTGGCGAAGAATACGTTGTGCACGGTTTGCTTTACCTGCCAGTAAGGCGTCGATCCAGTTAAAGGTAGTGAAGTGATTATGGCGACTTAGGGCTTCCTCTAAACGTATGACGGTCAGCTCACCATCCGGGTAGAGTAGGGCCAATTTCTCTAAGCTTTGTGACAATGCAAATAGGTTACCTTCATGCCATTGAGCCAACATTTGCAGTGATTGTTGATTGGGTTTTAGTCCCAACGTGCGGCAACGTGTCTGAATGAACATAGGTAAGCGTTGTAGATCTGGCGACAAGCAGCTTACCCAATCGCCTTTTGAGCTTAATGCTTTGAACCATTTCGCATTTTCTTGGGCTTTGGTCAGTTTGCTACCAACAATGACGAGCATGATGTCATCATGAAGCATATCACACAGTGTTTGCAGCTCTTTGCTGACGGCGGTTGTCACGCCACTTTCAGGAATTTCAAGCTCAATCAGTTGACGGTTTGAAAACAGGCTCATCGCTTGGAAACAGTCGTAAACTTGATTCCAGTCGATGCTAGCATCCACCGCAAAACGGTGTTTTTCCTCAAAACCTTGCTGAAACGCTGCCTTTTGGATTGCTTGGCGGCTTTCTTGAATCAGTAACGGCTCATTACCAAAGATTAAGTAAACCTGTTTAACTTGTTTAGTTAAATGATCCGTTAGCTTATCGGCATAAATTCGCATAGTGACTAAGAGTTTTTGTTCGCTGGCTCAGAGATTTGTCCTGCTTCATATTCGGCACGAATACGGCCCAACTGGCGCATCATCTGTTTTGCAGCTTGCAAGCGCATCTCGTCTTCAATTACGTCACGCTCAACAGATTTTGCAAGTGCGGTCAACGGGTTGTCTAGGTAGTTGCGGTTTACTGTTGTCGTAAAGTTTTTAGAACCATAGCCAGGAATTGTCACACGGTATTTTACTACGTATGTCAGCTCTTTTTCTGCTGCACGGCTATTTTGATAAAGCGATAGTGTACGCTCATCGATTGTCGCTTCCGTCAAATGAAGGTTGGGTACCGTCGATGATGGTTGAACAAGTTCAACTTTGTTCAGTTCGAGTTGAGAGCGAACATAGCGAGTTAATTCACTGTATTCATCGTAGCTGGAGAAAGACATAGTGTGCAGCTCTTCCGGTACGGAATACTCGCCGCGAAGGTGAAAACCACAGGCAGAAAGAAGCCCCGCTAATACCAATACCACTGGTAGTTTAATCAAAGAGAAAAAGCGCATTGATTGTATTCATCCTAAATTGAAGGGGTTATTTACCTTAAACCACTCATGTGAATGGTTTGAGGTAAATAAACAGGGTAGAAAACTACCCTGTTTAATGACTCTTGGTTAACAAATAAGTTCGCTAAACAGAGACAAATTGACAGCTGCGATTAGTTTGCAACGATGTTCAGCAGTTTACCTGGAACGTAAATAACTTTACGAATAGTCAGGCCATCAGTGAACTTAACCACGTTTTCGTCGTTTAGACCAAGCTGTTCGATATCGTCTTTAGAGATATCAGCTGGGACTGTTAGCTTCGCACGTAGCTTACCGTTAACTTGAACAACGATAGTTTTTTCGTCTTCAACTAGCGCTTTTTCGTCAAACGTCGGCCATGCCGCGTTATCAATGTCTGTTTCACCTAGTGCTGCCCATAGCTCGTATGAGATATGCGGAGTGATAGGGTAAAGCATGACAACAATAGCTTTCAGTGCCTCGTCAAGGATTGCACGATCTTGCGCAGATTCTTGAGGCGCTTTCGCTAGTTTGTTCATCAGCTCCATGATCGCTGCGATCGCGGTGTTGAATGTTTGACGACGAGCGATATCGTCCGTCACTTTCGCGATAGTCTTGTGAACGTCACGGCGAAGTGCTTTTTGATCACCAGAAAGCGCTGCGGTATCTACTGCTTCTGCTGCGCCTTTCGCTGTGTGCTCTTTCACTAGTTTCCAAACACGTTTTAGGAAGCGGTTCGCACCTTCTACGCCAGACTCTTGCCATTCAAGTGTCATGTCCGCTGGAGACGCGAACATCATGAATAGACGTACTGTGTCAGCGCCGTACTTGTCTACCATTTCTTGAGGGTCGATACCGTTGTTCTTAGACTTAGACATCTTGATCATGCCTGAGTGCGTTACATCACGACCTTCAGTGTCTTTAGCAGAAGTAATGCGGCCTTTACCATCACGTTCAACGGCTACGTCTGTTGGAGCTACCCACTCTTTACCACCTTTCTCGTTCTCGAAGTAGAACGCATCAGCCAGTACCATGCCTTGACACAGTAGTTGCTTGAACGGTTCGTCAGACGTTACGTAGCCCGCGTCACGTAGCAACTTGTGGAAGAAGCGTGAGTACAGTAGGTGCATACAAGCGTGCTCGATACCGCCGATGTACTGGTCTACTGGTAGCCAGTAGTTTGCTTTTTCTGGATCTAGGATGTCGTCTGCTTGCGGTGAACAATAACGCGCGTAGTACCAAGAAGATTCCATGAATGTATCGAACGTATCTGTCTCACGTAGAGCAGGTTCGCCGTTAAAGGTTGTCTTCGCCCACTCTTTGTCTGCTTTGATTGGGCTGGTTACGCCGTCCATTACCACGTCTTCTGGAAGAATCACTGGTAGTTGGTCAGCAGGTACTGGGTGAACTTCACCGTCTTCAGTCGTTACCATTGGGATTGGTGCGCCCCAGTAACGTTGACGAGATACACCCCAGTCGCGTAGACGGAAGTTTACAGTCTTAGTGCCTTTGCCTTCTGCTTCTAGCTTCGCTGCAATTGCATCGAACGCCGCTTGGAATTCGAGGCCGTCGAATTCACCTGAATCGAACAGTACGCCTTTCTCTGTGTATGCTGCTTCAGAGATGTCTAGCTCGCTGCCATCAGCAGGCTTGATAACAGGCACGATGTCTAGACCGTACTTCGTTGCGAACTCGTAGTCACGTTGGTCGTGCGCAGGTACAGCCATTACCGCGCCTGTACCGTAGTCCATCAGTACGAAGTTTGCTACGTATACTGGTACTTCGCGGCCGTTCAATGGATGAATAGCAGTAAGGCCAGTTGCCATACCTTTCTTCTCCATTGTCGCTAGCTCAGCTTCTGCAACCTTGTTGTTCTTACATTCGTCGATAAACGCTGCAAGCTCTGGATTGTTCTCTGCTGCAAGAGCTGCAAGAGGGTGGCCGGCTGCGATACCCACGTAAGTCACACCCATTAGCGTATCTGGACGTGTTGTGTAAACTTCTAGGTCTTGTTGACCCTTAACTTCAAACTTCAGTTCAACACCTTCAGAACGACCAATCCAGTTGCGCTGCATGGTTTTCACCATTTCAGGCCAACCTTCAAGCTTGTCTAAGTCGTCTAGTAGCTCTTGAGCGTACTCAGTGATTTTGATGAACCATTGAGGGATTTCTTTTTGCTCTACAGGCGTATCACAACGCCAGCAACAACCGTCTTCAACCTGCTCGTTTGCAAGAACAGTTTGGTCGTTAGGACACCAGTTAACAGAAGAAGTCTTTTTGTAAACTAAACCTTTCTCGTAAAGTTTAGTGAAGAACTCTTGTTCCCAGCGGTAGTACTCCGGTGTACATGTTGCGAATTCACGGTTCCAATCGTAACCAAAGCCTAGAAGCTTAAGTTGGTTCTTCATATATTCGATGTTTTCGTAAGTCCAAGGTGCTGGCGCAGTTTTGTTTTTTACTGCTGCGTTTTCTGCAGGTAGACCGAATGCGTCCCAACCGATTGGTTGCATCACGTTTTTGCCTTGTAGGCGTTGGAAACGAGATACTACATCACCGATAGTGTAGTTGCGCACGTGACCCATGTGCAGTCGACCACTTGGGTATGGGAACATGGACAGACAGTAGAATTTTTCTTTATTTGGGTCTTCACTTACAACAAAGGTTTTGTTGTCATCCCAGTGCTTTTGAACTTTTTGTTCAATATCTTGTGGGTTGTATTGTTCTTGCATCGATGGTATCCGTTATCTTGGAATTTGTGAGTTCGGTTAGAACAGACTTAAATAGATCGTCATAGAATACCTAAAGCTAGGGATCACAACAATAGCCAATCTGTACCCATGCGCCCTTAAGTGACGCAGGTAGGAGAAAGATGGAGGTCAGTTATGCCTAAACGTAAAACAGGTTATGAGGAAATGCTCGAGGATGTGATTGAAACCTTGAAGCACAGTCCGGAAGAAGTTAACAAAGCGATTGAGACGTCGGGCAAAGTGGTGGATGCTGCTAATGACTTGACCAAAGATGAATTGGCTTTAATCAAAGCGTACCTTAAAGCAGACTTAAAAGAGTTTTCAGAGAGTTACGAGGATGGCAAAAGCGGTCCGTTTTACTTAACGATTGCGGATTCGATATGGCAAGGGCTGTTAGAGATTACAGACCGAACTAAAGTTGAGTGGGTTGAGTTGTTCGATGACTTAGAGCATCAAGGGCTATATGAAGCAGGAGAGGTGATAGGCTTAGGCACTTTAGTCTGTGATGAGTGTGGTCACAAGACAACGTATAACCACCCAACAGTAATCATTCCGTGTATTAAGTGTAGTCACAAAGGCTTTACTCGTCAGTCATTAAAGCCATAAATGGCGAGTAACGACTGTATAATGCAATGAATAAAAAAGAGGCTTAGTCGCCTCTTTTTTGTCTTTTCTACTTTCAAGCTGTTATCAGCTCTGTTTTCTTCTTAAACCGAAAGCCAGCGCTAAACTTAACCCTACCCAAATATACAATGGCCAAGTACCAACGATTCGATATGGCGTTTTCCCATCGGTTGGGGTGAGCTCTGCGCGCAGTACTGCAGTTTCAAACTGCGGAACTTGCTCAACGATTTTACCCTTGTGATCGGTTACCGCTGTTAATCCATTGTTAGTCGAGCGGATGAGCGGTTTGCCCAACTCTAAGGCACGCATACGGGCGATCTCCATATGCTGAAGAGGGCCGATAGAGTGACCAAACCATGCATCGTTTGAAAGCGTTAGAATGAAGTCTGTTTCGTCAGTCACATTTTGACGCACTTGCTCATTAAAGATGATCTCATAGCAAAGCGCTGGTGCCATGTGCATGCCATTCGCAACGATGTTTGGCTGCACAAAAGCCCCACGGCTAAACGATGACATCGGTAGGTTAAAGAATGGCGCTAATGGGCGCAAAATATCTTCAAATGGTACAAACTCACCAAACGGTAGTAGGTGATGCTTATGGTAACGTTCGCTTAAATCGAAGCTGTAGTCACCGTATGGTGTGATGCCGAGGGACAGAATACTGTTGTAGAACTGTCGATCTTCAGCTTGGTTGACGACACCGGTGATGATTGCGCTGTTATTCATTTTTGCAGCGCTGTCGATATTGCTCAAAAATGAAGGCACTTCAATTTCAAAAGCGGGAATTGCTGCTTCTGGCCAAACGATAATGTCAGCGTCCCAGTTTTCACGAGTTAAGTCAGCATATTTCATGATGGTTGGCCAGCGTTGACTTGGTAGCCACTTTAGGTTTTGGTCTACGTTACCTTGAATCAGTGCGAGCTTAGTCGTGTCTTCTGGTCGGGGTGTTACCCAATCGTAGTTGCGAATCCCAAAGCCAGTACTGAGTAATACCGCAGGGATAATCACCATCAGCCACTGCTTATGAATCCATGCATAGGCTAACGCCCCTGCGCTGATAAGGATAAATAGAGTAAGCAGTTCTACGCCGCCAATTGGTGCAAAGCTTGCGAGTGGAGCATCTATCTGGCTATAGCCTAGCCATAACCAAGGGAAGCCGGTCATCACCCAACCACGCAACCAATCACTTATCAGCCATAAAGCAGGTGCAGCGAGAAGTGCTTTTGTGAGCGTAAATTGAGGAAACAGCTTGTTGTTGAGCCAAGCAAATAAGCCTGAATAAACAGCCAAGTAGGCAACAAGTAAGCCCATTAAAAATAAATTGGCAATGAGCGGCATACCGCCAAAACCGGAGATACTGACGTAAACCCAGCTAACGCCAGTTGCAAATTGACCTAACCCCCAAGCATAACCAATCCATAGTGCGCGTTTCGGAGTTTGGTTAGCAAGAAGAATCAGTAGAATTGCAGGGCTAAGAATGGCAATAGGCCACAGCTGGTAAGGAGCGAAAGCGAGTGTAGTAGAGGCGCCAACAAAAGCGGCCACTAAGGGCCGCTTAAGGCGATGAAAGAGTTCATTCATCATTGTAATTTCTGAGATTCCCAATGGGTATCGCGTTACTCTTGAGTGGCTTCAACCAGGGTTTCTTCGTCTGGGATCGTCACTTGGAGTTGAATGACACGACGGTTATCGGCAGCGGTGACTTTGAAGTTGTAGCCTTCAATTTCAACCAGTTCACCACGAGAAGGTAAGTGACCAAAGGCAGTCATGACCATACCACCAACGGTATCAACTTCCTCATCGCTGAAGTTGGTTCCGAATGTCTCATTAAACTCTTCGATGGTTGTCAGCGCTCTGACAGCAAACGTATGCTTGCTCAGCTTACGAATGTCCGTCTCTTCACTTTCATCGAATTCATCTTCAATATCCCCGACGATTTCCTCAAGGATATCTTCAATGGTCACAAGACCAGAAACACCACCGAATTCATCGACAACAATGGCCATATGATAACGTTCTTCACGGAATTCTTTCAGCAGTCGATCAACGCGTTTACTTTCCGGTACTACAACCGCTGGTCGAATGACTTCTTCGATATCAAATGGATTACTGCCTGAGCCTAAGTATTTAAGTAAGTCCTTCGCTAGAAGTATGCCTTCCACATGGTCTTTATCTTCGCTGATCACAGGGTAGCGAGAGTGTTGAGCATCGGTAATCAAAGCAACCAAGGTATCAAGGTCGTGAGTACGCTCAACGGTAACCATTTGCGAACGCGGGATCATAATGTCACGCACACGCATTTCGGAGATTTCCATAACACCTTCGAGCATATCGCGAGTGTCATGGTCAATCAGGTCGTTAACTTCAGAGTCGCGGATAACATCCACAAGCTCTTGGCGATCTTTTGGTTCGCCCTGAAATAGTTGACCTAGACGTTCAAAGAAGGACTTTCTACTCGGACCTTCTGCCTTTTCTTTCTTATCTTCGTTAGAAGAGGGAGAATTATCTTCGTTCATTGTTTCTCAATTAAGTAACGCTATCAGAAGTGTGATAGCACACATAGAGAGGCGAACACGAGAGTCATTTAGGTGGTTCGCCTTTCCCTGTCGAGTGGCCAATAGCTACTCTTTTTCAGCAATGTAAGGATCTTCATAACCCATACCTTGCATGATTTCGGTTTCGAGGGACTCCATCTCTTCGGCTTCGTCATCCTCTATATGATCATAACCTAGCAGATGCAAGCTGCCATGTACAACCATATGCGCCCAATGTGCTAGCAGAGGCTTGCTCTGTTCAACCGCCTCTTTTTCAACAACTTGGCGGCAAATAATCAAATCACCAAGTAAATCTATTTCCATACCAGGAGGTGCTTCAAATGGAAACGACAACACATTAGTTGGTTTATCTTTGCCGCGATACTCATGGTTGAGCGTATGACTTTCTTGTTCATCAACAATACGAATGGTGACTTCGGCTTGTGGCTGGAAGAGAGGAATTGTCTTATCTAGCCACAATTGGAAATCTTGCTGCGAAGGCAGACCTTCTTCATTTTCGACTGCCAGTTGCAGATCAAGTTCAATCGCCATGATTATTCCTTAGTTGAAGCAACTTGTGCATTCAGTTCGGCTTTTGCTGCTTCTAGTAACTTCGCATCGCGTTCTTCACGACGGCGTTTCTCGAACTCTTTACGCTCTTTCTGGTCTTGTGCTTCCCACTTCTCGTACGCGTTAACGATACGAGCAACCACAGGGTGACGTACAACGTCGTCGGCTAAGAAGAAGTTAAAGCTGATGTCGTCAACTTCGCTTAGTACCTCAATAGCATGACGAAGACCCGATTTCGCACCACGAGGTAAGTCAATCTGCGTGACATCACCAGTGATAACCGCGCGAGAGTTAAAACCAATACGCGTTAGGAACATCTTCATCTGCTCAACAGTGGTGTTCTGACTCTCATCAAGAATGATGAAGGCGTCGTTTAGAGTACGACCACGCATGTAAGCAAGAGGAGCAACCTCAATCACGTTACGTTCAATCAGCTTCTCTACGCGCTCAAAGCCCAGCATTTCAAATAGGGCGTCGTATAGCGGACGTAGGTATGGGTCGACTTTCTGGCTTAAATCACCAGGCAGGAAGCCCAATTTCTCACCAGCTTCAACCGCTGGACGAGTAAGTAGAATACGGCGGATCTCTTGGCGCTCTAGTGCGTCAACAGCTGCTGCTACAGCAAGGTAGGTTTTACCTGTACCAGCCGGGCCAATACCAAAAGAAATATCATGCGTGACCATGTTAACCAAGTACTGCGCTTGGTTTGGCGTACGTGGTTTGATCACACCTTTCTTGGTTTTGACGAAGACTTCTTTACCATGCTCGATGTTAGACTCAGTATTCTGCTCAAGAACACCAGACTCTTTGATCGCTAGATGGATTTGCTCAGGCTCAATATCTGGGATCTCACCTCGTACAGGTGCGGTATCAACATATAGAGTTTTCAGGATATCCAGCGCAGCTGATGCGGTATGAGGTTTACCGACAATCGTAAAGTGGTCACTACGGTGGTTAATTTCAACGCCTAGACGACGTTCTAAATGCTTGATGTTGTCATCGAATGGACCGCACAGGCTAGCTAGTCGGCGGTTGTCTGAAGGTTCTAGGTTAATTTCTAGAGTTACGATTTTATTGCTCAATGTTGCCTCTCATTTTTTGCCACTTAGTGAGAGCCTGATAACGACCAGGCTCTCTATGGCTATTTATACGAGCTTACGGCGTAAAAGTAGCTACACCCAGCTCATCTTCGCGACGTGTTTTCGCCATCATCTGCGTTGGGGAAATCACACTACGAAGATCCATGTCTTTTTCAGTACGTACTAGCTCACCACGCAGTGAGTTTGCAAATACGTCTACGATCTTCACATCAACGAACTGACCAATTAGGTCTGCACTACCTTCAAAGTTTACTACACGGTTGTTTTCTGTACGAGCGCGTAGTTCCATTAGGTTTTTCTTCGAAGGACCTTCAACTAGAACACGTTGTTCTGTGCCAAGCATTAAGCGAGAGTAACGCATCGCTTGAGCATTGATAGTTTGCTGTAGTTCGTAAAGGCGCTCTTTCTTCACTTGTTCTGACACATCACAAGGGTAATCCGCTGCTGGCGTACCTGGACGTGGAGAGAAAATAAAGCTGAAGCTCATGTCAAAGTCTACATCTTTGATTAGCTTCATGGTGTCTTGGAAGTCTTTGTCTGTCTCACCAGGGAAACCAACAATAAAGTCTGAACTGATTTGGATATCAGGACGAGCTTTACGCAGTTTACGGATGATCGATTTGTATTCGATAGCGGTGTGAGGGCGTTTCATCATCGTTAGGATACGGTCACTACCACTTTGCACAGGTAAGTGCAGGAAGCTCACAAGTTCTGGCGTATCTTCGTATACTGCGATGATGTCGTCTGTGAATTCTAACGGGTGGCTCGTCGTGAAACGAATACGGTCGATACCATCGATAGACGCAACCAAACGAAGCAGTTCTGCAAATGAACAGATCTCACCATCGTGCATAGGACCACGGTACGCGTTTACGTTTTGACCCAGAAGGTTTACTTCACGTACGCCTTGTTCAGCAAGTTGGGCGATTTCGAACAGTACGTCATCCATTGGACGGCTTACTTCTTCACCACGAGTGTACGGTACGACACAGTAAGTACAGTACTTAGAGCAGCCTTCCATAATAGAAACGAATGCTGTCGCACCTTCAGCGCGAGGTTCAGGTAGGCGGTCGAATTTTTCGATCTCTGGGAACGAAATGTCCATAACTGGTGCATCATCGGACTGAGATTGTTTGATCATCTCAGGTAGGCGGTGCAAAGTTTGTGGGCCAAAAATAACGTCAACGTATGGTGCACGTTCACGAATATGGTCACCTTCTTGCGTTGCTACACAACCACCTACACCGATAACTACGCCAGGTTTTTTATCTTTTAGTGTTTTCCAGCGGCCTAGCTGGTGGAAAACTTTCTCTTGCGCTTTTTCACGGATCGAACAGGTGTTAAGTAGAAGTACGTCTGCTTCCTCTGGCTCTTCCGTCAGCTCGTAGCCGTTTGCAGCATTAAGCAGGTCGGCCATTTTTGATGAATCGTATTCGTTCATCTGGCAGCCCCAGGTTTTAATTAGCAGTTTCTTACTCATCTCACTTTCGCTCGTTCAGTTGTACTTAAATCGGAGAGCTATTGCTCAAATTATAGCCGCCATCACGGCGGTAAGCGGCGTATTGTACTGCTTTAAAAAGCACCTGACTAGTGATCTAGCTAATTCTCTGCAAAGCCTGATGAAATCTAGTTTTTCGCCCTATGCTGAACAAGGTTTTTTGTTAAACAATTTTGTAAAAGTAGCCATGGAAAGTACAATAAAAAACGCCAATTAATCAGCACGATGAAGAGTGAAAAATGAACAAGTATGACATCGCCGTGATCGGTGGCGGTATGGTCGGGGCAGCCGTCGCTGTTGGATTTGCCAAGCAGGGCAGAAGCGTTGTCTTGGTCGAAGGTACAAAACCTAAAGTTTTTGATGCCGCTCAGGCGATGGATATTCGTGTATCTGCAATCTCGCACCAGTCGGTGGAGTTACTTGATTCACTCGGAGCATGGTCAGAGATCAAGAGCATGCGAGTTTGTCCTTATCGGCGCTTAGAAACTTGGGAGCACCCAGAGTGCCGTACTCGTTTTCACTCTGATGAATTGTCATTGGATCAGCTAGGTTACATCGTTGAAAATCGCCTAATCCAATTAGGTCTTTGGCAAGTCTTCTCTAAGTATGAAAATCTAACCGTGATGTGTCCTGAGCGATTAAAAGCCATTGAGTTTGCAGATGTAAATCTTGTGACACTAGAAAGTGGGGCGCAGTTTGAAGCTAACTGGGTGATTGGTGCTGATGGTGCAAACTCTAAAGTTCGTCAATTGGCTGGAATTGGTGTAACTGCGTGGGATTACCGACAACACTGCATGTTGATTAACGTGAAAACAGAATTGCCTCAGCAAGATATTACTTGGCAACAATTTACACCTTCAGGCCCACGTTCATTTTTACCTCTGTGCTCTTTGAGTAACGACGATGGTCAAATAGTAGGCCAAGGTTCTTTGGTTTGGTATGACTCGCCTAAACGTATTAAACAACTGTGTGCGATGGGTAAACCTCAACTAAGGGAAGAAATCTTACGTCATTTCCCTGCAGAATTAGGCGATATTGAAGTTTTACAGTTTGGCTCATTCCCACTCACTCGTCGTCATGCGCAAAGCTACTCAAGCAAAAATTGCGTATTAGTGGGTGACTCTGCCCATACGATCAACCCGCTTGCAGGGCAAGGGGTAAACTTAGGCTTCAAAGATGTAGACGTTCTCCTTTCGGTAACAGAACAACAAGAAAAGCTGGAAGATACCTTACTCGCGAAATACGAACGCGCACGTCGACCTGACAACTTACTCATGCAGACGGGCATGGACTTTTTCTATAAAGGTTTTAGCAACGATCTAGGGCCATTGAAGTTCGTACGTAATGCTGCATTGAAGCTTGCTGAAAACTCAGGGCCAATTAAGGCTCAAGTACTGAAATACGCGTTAGGTATGTAGTAAGCTACTCAAATCACAGATAGAAAAAAAGCGAGCCATGAGCTCGCTTTTTTAATTCGGCAAATCTAATGATTTCCCGAGTCCAGAACCAAAAAAAGAAAAAACCCAGCAAAGTCATGCTGGGTTTTCCGATAATGGTGCGGAAGGAGAGACTTGAACTCTCACACCTTGCGGCGCCAGAACCTAAATCTGGTGCGTCTACCAATTC
>NZ_JAWOVM010000046.1:0-35453 GCF_033339895.1 Vibrio sp. 1751 | reverse complement strand
TCAATGCTAAGAGATGGTGTTATGTGGGATACAGATAGCCTCAAAAATTAACTATTGACGCCATAGTCTCTTGTTATGCAAATTGCTCACGTATCCCATGTAGCCCTAGAAACTTAAAACGAAATGCGTGCTCATGTTTGAGAACTATATTTAAGTCATCCACTGAATATAAGTATCGGTCTGCTGTAGTCGAACCATCCCATGAAGTAATGAACATCTCTGTTGAAAAGTCCAAAGATATACCCCACCATTCAATCACGAATTTATTTAGGAAACCGACTAGATACTGTAAAGCTAACAAAGCATGAGAGCTTGTATATAAATCAACACCATCGAGTGAACAAGGATGGGCATCGCTTTCAATCGCAACGTGCTTATAACTAATTTTGTCGTTAAAAGCTTCTGACTTTACTTTTTTACTTATCGATTTTACTTTGGGATGTACATGGTCATTTCGAAGTTTGACCAATGACCTAATTTGTTGGACATGTTTATCTCCTTTCTTGAGACTTTCACCGTTGTGCCATTGCAGGACGAAGTCAAACTTGTCGATAGTCGAAAATCTGTCGATCTTGTCTTTCATCGGTTCAGTTAATTCAAGAGACTCAAGGCATGAGTTTGCCGCAGCTTCCAGAGCATAGTTGACTGAGAGAATACTCGTTTTAGCGAGCCTAGAAGACAAGTCACTACTATCAGCATTCAACGACAGATCATACAAAGATACTGCATCTGCAAATATCGAGAAAAAGTGGTTTTGATTAATTTCAACTTCACGAATCATAGTAATCCCATTTGCATAACGCCGCATTAAGTGGTGAGCAACGCAGCCCACAGCACTTAAATCATTGTGCCGTAAACACTAAATTCGAAGCAAACCAAAAATGCCAAGCGTTGTGAATCCGTCTTAAATGCTTTGTTATATCTAATTGAAAGGCGAGAGTTCGGGGTCAATACACTCCTTTCGGCTGTAAGCCCCGAAAAAGGTTGAGACGTATCTCTCCTGCTACCACGCTAAAAATAGTAGACGTGTCGAATAGCTAGGTACTATTTACAACCAGTCTGAAAGGTATTTTCAAAATGAGAAGTTCTACTTAGTGATGTTTGATGATATCGAGCCTAGCGATTGGAAAAATGCGATTGCTACTTCTTTATTGTTGACTGGGATTTCAACAAAAAACAACAAAAGTAACGCACTCATTACGAAACCAAAAGTAAGGCAAATCATCAGTAGAGTATTATCTTCTGACATTTTACCTCTCAACCACCCTTTAGGGTGAATGTTTGCAGTATTAAAGAACACCTTTACGGGCATCTACGGCTACCCGCAAACATTATGAAGCTATCTGAATATTGATAACTAGGCAACTGTTACCTTTCTGAAGAGTTCAACAATGTGACCTTAGATATAACGTTTTATGTACGGCTTTTAGCCGTCTTTCATATTCTTATAAGGCAACCTTTTTAATATTACTTTAACTCGTAAACAATATGTTAACGAAAGTTAACAGAGATTAGATTACATGATGCCTTATAATTTCAGAAAAATGCTATTACCCAAATTCCTTTCGGATAGCTTTTGATCAGGGAAATTACTAGGTTCGAAGCAAGCGAGAGGGATACCTTCTCAATTGCCAGTACGGAGAGGGGCAGAACCGATTTAGGGCAACCTGTCGGCTCTTGTCGCATCGAGGTAACAGACTCTATCCGAATAGCAGCTTGTTTTCGATTTCTTATGTAAAATAACCGATCATAGAAAACACTAGCTTTAAAGCATTGTGCATATCTTCCGTTAATTTCGCGCGATGCTAGTTAGCGCCTTTTTGGCAAGAGGACTGGCGTTGACACTGATGCATTAAGTAAGCTATTGAATATATTATTTTATTTAGGTGCTCTATCTACTTTGATCATTTCTTCAATCTGGTTTGGATCCTCAGAAGGTAGAAGATCGTATATTGAGCAGTCTAAGTGGGCAGCCAATATGTAAACTTTTTCCAATGTTATTCTCTGTTCGCTCCGTTCCAGTATGCCGACTAACTTCTTGTTAAAACCGCACTCTAAACTAAGTTTCTCTTGGGAAATATTTTTTATGACTCTTTGGGTATGCAGCTTTTTTGCAAACTCGCGAACTATCTTATTCATTTTTATGGTTTTTAATATTTAGATGCTTCGAGATGAAGTTACTTTTAGATTTCCCCTTTTTCCTACGTTGATCTTTTCATTTCAACCCATTATATTGGGTATACGATAATCTACTTAGGCATCCCTAATGACTGTACGATTAAGAGAACCCTTCTTTAGCATATACAACTGCCTAGAGAGTGATGAGAAGATCACGCTCAACGACTTCGTTTCACGTATGAAGCAAATCGATATAGGTTACGAAAAGTTTGATGAAAAAGAGTTGAGAAAAATTGCTTACCGACAAATATGTCGATTGAAAGAAGAGGGACTATTTATACAGTTATCCCCGAAGTGGGATCAAAACCCCGAATTTGTGAAAATATTGAATCAAAAAATTTCCATTGTACCAATGTCAGGGTGTCGTATTAGCCCTTCTATTCCTGGAAATTACAATGTAGACGAGTTCTCGGAGGTGCTTGAACATGTACAAGCTCAGATTGACTCTGTACAGACTAAAAAAACAGAGCTAGCAGGAGAAGCCGAAGCATATAGAGAATTAAGTGAAAGCTTTCCAAAAATTAAAAATGTCATCGCAGAACGAACACGAACTGTCAACTTTGAGACGGCGAAATTAAATGGAATGCTGAATGCCCTTATGCTAACAATCGACACTCTACGTTCAGAATCGAATAGGGTGTAACTTCAGAGTGTTATTTTTGCCTCTTAACTGAAAATGGCTATACCAAAACAATGGTAAATGTAAAAGTTGATGATTAATAGCACAACTATAGAGGTAATATATTAGCTCTAAGTCGCTTGTTACTGAAGAAAATAAAAATTAAATGAGGCGAGTAACAGCATGTGTCTACATTTAGTAACTCATACTAACTCTTACACATCTGCTGGTTGGTCACAACTAGGTCGTAGATTAGATCTCAAAGCCCAAATGATGGCTATAAAAAATGCCATTACCTTCTACAAAAACATAACCCAATCAGCGTAGTTCAGGAGTTAATTTGCACAACTCTATACTTTATGCATATGCAACAAACAACAAGCTCGTGGGACAGTTTATCCAACAGTCGAAGACTAACTGGTCATTTTCATATTCTGATGAATGGTTAGCATACGATTCTAATTTCCCGATCTCGTTAAGTCTGCCACTAAGAAAGGGAGAGGTTTCATCATTTAATGCATTGAACTTTATGCATAATCTTCTGCCTGATTTAATGGAAGAACGATTAAGCCTTGCTCACTCGGTAGGTTTGCAATCCATAGATGCATTCACCTTACTCTCCAAAATTGGTCACGATTGCACTGGCGGCGTTTCATTTACAGGGAGCAAGGAACCTCCAAATATTGGATGGCAATATCGAGAGATATCAAGAAGTGAATTAGATCAACTCGTTACACTACGTAAATCATTTCTCTCTTTCTTTGGAGATTATCGACCTTGTATTTCGGGGACACAGCAAAAAACAACTTTAACTAAGTTGAACGGTAAATGGTACGTACCTCAAGGGAAATCACTGAGTAGCCACATTATTAAATATTCAATGGATACGATTGTACAAAGTAACTCGGTACTAGATATGAGCAGAAGCATTGAGAATGAATTCATTTGTACCCAAATAGCCAAGGAACTTGGTTTTAACGTTCCCAATATAGAGATAATAGCGACTGAATCAGGAGCTAAAGCTCTTGCTGTGGAACGGTTCGACCGATGTTTTGGTGACGGAGTCGTGTCTCGTAGACACCAAGAAGATTTCTGCCAAATTTTAGGTGTGCCTGAACATAAAAAATATCAATCGGAGAGTAATCTAGGAGTATCCAAAATTGTTGATGTTTTGAGTCTCTCGGCGGAAAGAAAGGCGAACAATCATGACTTTTTTAAGTTCATGGTTTTGCAATGTCTTCTTGGTGCCACTGACGGTCATCTCAAGAACTTTTCTGTGCATATTGATTCAAATAGACGCTATCAACTCACGCCATTTTACGATTTGCTATCGGCTTACCCTGCTGTCGGCACTAGAGGCTTAAATAAGCGAAAGCTAAAGTTATCGATGGGAATGAAAGCATCCAAGGGATATAAATACCATATCAACAAAATTTTCTTACGGCATATAGAGCAGACAGCTAATCAGTTTGGTATCAGCAATGCGAACTGCCGTGAAATCATCTCTGCCTTTCTCGCTCAATTCATTAACGCACTTAGCTCTATAGACAAACGATTTCCTGGAAAGGAGTTTTCGCTAGTAAAGGACGCAATATTTCAACATGCCACTGAAATCGCCGAAAAGTTAAACAGAACAATTAAGTAAACATCTTGGCTAACAATTGTTGCACGTTTTATAAACATACGCATTAACAATGAGGGAAAGATGGCTGAAACCACAACCAATGGAAGTAATACGACTCTTGATTTGAGGCAAGGCAGTCTTTCGCTCTGTTAAGTGTCGATAAGAACGATATTGTAACGATAAAATTTGGCGATGAAGTAACGGTTTTATGAATGACAAATACCCAGTTATCACGACAGGTTTATTGAAGGTGATTACGTCAATAAAAACGGGAGTAGTTGGCAATGAAAGGTGGGGATGGTATGAAAACAAAAACGGCACTCTATAGGAAGAGCTTACTAGTAAACGTATCATTTGTATTGCCGAAGGAAAAAGTGACACATGAAGAGTCTTAATCTCTTTTTTATTTGAGTCACTAACTGAACTTTCACAATTGTTGTCTAATGAAAATATGAAAGTACTGAAATGGAGCTAATGCAGACTAGCACTGCTGATGTGTAATAATGTGATGTGCAGTAACTCATACTCAATCTTACACATCCGATGCTTAATCACGACAGTGATAGTACAGTCAGCTTGCGGGTATCATAGCTCACAATTGGACAAAAGTGAACTAGACCTATTGCTCTGACTCGTTCTGTCAGATTAGGAAAAGTAGGTTGATTCCTTGATCATTTGTTAGGAAAAAATCCCACCAATTTTTAAAGATAACGTAGTAATTGCAACTAAAGTAGAAAGTATTGAGATCATAACAGGAACAAAAAATTTTTTATTCTCGGCTCTTAATGACGCAAGCACACTAACCATAAGTGGGTAATTAACACAATACTTATCTTCACCTATTTTCAATACAAAGAAATTCACATTTGACCCATCGGAACGCTTATAACCATATTTCTCATCCATGTGATAATAAAGCCTTCCAAATACAATATCAGCCTCAGTTTTCAGATCAGAAGAGATATCTTCAATATTGAGAGGAACAAATATTTTTGCTTTACGAATAGATTTATCGTTTTTGTATGATAAATAGTCATTTTTATATTTTTTATATATTAATTCTAATATTTCTTTATCAGTAGGAATATTCATACATTTCCTCTTTTCCCTAACTCCCTGTTAAAGGTTGAGCAACGCAATGCTAAAGCCGCCGCACACCACCTTAATCACTTAAACCAACGCATAGTAAAAATGCCACGCGCTGCGAATCCCTCTCGAACCGTTGGTTAAGGTCACTTTTCCACGTATTGCTTAGACTCTTCACAAATCCAGCTATAGTGTTCTGGATTACTACTATAGCGGTAGTTATCGAGATAAAACTTTAACCTTTCAACTTTACCTAACTTATCCCTGTCAATGGCTGAAATAACTAAACCTCTTGAGATATTGTACTGTTTTTCATCTAACTTCTTAACATGAGATAGCGTTTGTGAAACTACGCCAAATGACTCAATCATCCGAGAGTTGTTTCTGTAAAACTCCGAACATGATAAGTACACATTTTCACCTCTCAAATAGGATTGATATGCTTGATCTTCTACTTCCGTGAGATGCTTTTCATTTGCGAGGGAGCTAATTAAATTATCTAACGATATTTTATGCTCGGATATTACTCTATCCAGCTTTGACTGCTTGCTTGACTCAATCACCTGCAAACCTAGAAACAGTATTGAAACAAGAGTAAATATAGGAGTTAGAATCCCACTGATATACGTACCAAAATTCGCAAAGTCTTGTGTTGTTGCATATTGATATAAATCATGAAATTTGAAAAAGTACGGAGCAATAGTAAGAATCACCGCTATCAGTAAAATGACTATCAACGTTCTAAGATGTTTCATTTATTCTCCTGACCTTTAACAGTGTCTTTTTAACAGACATTGTCTTCATAAAATACAGACGTCATAGCAGCAACATGCTGTTCTATAGGTCTTATTCTTCCTTCCACTCAAAAATTGCTGAACATGTCTGTATAATTATAAGTGTTCAACTAGACTCATAATCTGCCATTAGGATAAATAGGTCAATAACTGACTTAGGAAAGTGGTCAGGAATCTTGAGCTAAGCAGTTTTGGGGCATAAATGCTTCAGCCAGACTCGCAGTATCAAAACTCTACAATAGCAATCGACGACTAACCCGAAGCGTAAAGAAAGTCCCTTTACACCCAACCCTCTTTTCAAGCATTTTTATCGGTGTATGTATATGAAATTGGCGAATTATGCACGATAGGTAGCCCTACTGCCGACCCGATACATCCTAAAACACTTAGTAGGATAAGTGCGTTATTTTCTCTCTAATGCCCTTGACGATCAAACTGTTTAGCCCCAAAATAACTGTATATGTGTACAGCTATCTTTATTATGAAAGTTATCCCTATCTTAGCAAGCGCTGGTATTACAGGCTTTGAAAGCCCTGCTGCTGAATACAGACAACTGGGAATGAGCCTTGATGAACTGCTAGTTGAGCATCCAAGTGCTACATTCATCGGACAAGCAATGGGGGAATCTATGCAAGAGATTGGCATTTTTGATGGTGACTTGTTGATTGTAGATCGTCACGTTGCCGTCCAAAACCTTGATGTAATCGTGGCCAATTATAATGGTGAGTTCGTTTGTAAAATGCTAGATATAACACGTCGATCACTCTTATCTGCAAATAAAGCAATGATGCCTATCTGTATTCATGCTCAAGATACATTTTCGATTGAAGGTGTAGTGATTCGATCTATCCGTTGTCACCGCCCAAGCTATTTACTCTCATCTCGTAGAAAATAATGTTTGCCCTAGTTGATGCTAATTCCTTTTATTGTAGTGCTGAACAAGTTTTTAGACCCGAGTGGAGAGGTAAGCCCGTAATCGTTCTGTCGAATAATGATGGCTGTGTCGTTGCAGCTAATCGTCAAGCTAAAGAAGCAGGTATAGCAAAGTTTAAACCTTACTTTGAAGTCAAAGCATTGTGTGAGTTGAAAGGTGTAATTGCTCTATCATCTAATTATGAACTTTACGCAGATTTGTCGTCCAAAATGATGGATGTTATCGGGCGGTTTGCGCCTGAGCAATATTTATACTCCATTGATGAATCATTTCTTTCCTTTCATCGCTGCTTTCCTGCCATTAAAGACTTACGAGAACATGGCTCTTTAATCCGACGAGCCGTTTGGAAAGAGTGTCGATTACCAGTATGTATAGGTATGGGAACAACGCTAACCCTCGCCAAAATTGCCAATCATGCAGCTAAAAAAATTCAAGGCTGTAAGGGCGTTTGCGTTATCGACAATGAACATCAGCGTACCTCTATATTAAAGCAGCTAGAAGTTGGTGATGTATGGGGAGTGGGCAAAAAAATATCAACACGATTAAAACATATGGGGATTAACTCAGCTTATGATTTGTCTCAGTATGCCCCAGAACAAGCACGTCGGGAATTTTCAGTAGAAATTGAAAGAACCGTTCGTGAATTAAATGGTGTCGCTTGCAAGGGCTGGGACACAGCTAGAGCTGATAAAAAGCAGATTTACTCAACTCGTAGTGTTGGAACAAGAATCACCGACCTTGAACTACTGAAGCAAGCACTAAGTAAACACGCCGCTATAGCAGCACATAAAGCACGAAATCAAAAGTCTCTGTGTAAAGCTATGCTCTGTTTTGCTTCCAGCTCCCCATTTGATGATAAACCTCAGAGCTTCCGTATAGTTCATCATTTTGCATATCCAACTGCTGACTCAATGCAGTTGGTCAAAGTTGCTACGAAGGCAGCAACACAATTGTTCAAACCAGGTGTACGTTATTACAAAATTGGCATCGGTTTGATCGATCTAGTTAATGGGCAGCACGAACAATTAGCTCTGTTAAATCAAACCCCGAGTAATGATAAGTTAATGAAAGTGTTTGATAGTCTTAATAATCGGTATGGCACTGATACGCTTTTTGTTGGTTCCCAAGGCATAGAGCAGAAATGGAGCATGCGGAGAGAAATGCTTACTCCGCAATACACAACCAACTGGCTAGATATACCTAAAGTAAGGTGTTAACAGTTCAACTCTCAACAAAGGTGTATTTTCTGTGAGCTGCGTTAGTACACCTTTGGACAAAAGCGCGTTAGAGTATGGGTTCTAACGTGCGAGGTTGGGATTAGAAAAAGTATCTTGAAATCTTAAACGTTGTTAGGTCACGACACTATCTTTCCTTTGAGGACATCAATACTTATAAGAATATCTAATTACCTTTAGCTTCAACTAAAGAAATACATGCTTGATTCAATTTATGTAATTTTTCCAACTCTTTATTATTTATATCTCCTCGTTCAAACAATGAATCAATTTCGCTTTTTCGACCATATGTACCTCTAACTATATCGAACTTAATTAATTCATTTTGAATTTCCTCACAAGCATTACTTTCTATCGAAATTCCACACTTATTTAAAACATTCTCAATAGCTCGACTAGAACCAGACAAGCTGTATTTAAAGTGAGAATTTGGGGAACCATACCAAGAAGATAGGTCTAATGTAACTGAAGAACTACTCATTAATTTTTTTATATTATTTTTTTCCGACTCTGCAATGTGTATAAATTGAGAACCCCATTTTTGAGTCATATATATTAACTCAGTTGACTCGTCCCACTTTATTTTCCTGTTAGCCGAGGAATACCCATCCTTTGTAGAGTCATCTGTCATATTTGGTACATGAGTAAATCCAAAATTGACCCACATTGAGCCTGCTGTATTACAACCCACACTAACCCATGACTTTGCATTAGTGTATGGTGAAGCCAAAGGCTTCATACTTTTAACACTTTCAGAATAAGCATAATATATGTGGTTATTAGCCATTGGATCTGTGTCGCTAGATGTTGTCCATCCAGCCAGTAAATCAAATGCAGGAGCCAGTGACAGTAAAATTAATAACTTTTTATTCATTTATCGACTCTCAGTTCTTATTTTGATGGCTAGCACAACGGAATTAAAATCATAAGGTATATTGTAGGAACTAAACAGCTCTTCGTGACTACCTGAACCAACTTGAAACTCATTTAGAAAAAAATTCCTTTTTTCGCTTCTTTTCCCAGAGCTTCTTCAAATAGTGTCCTAAGCAATATATCACCTTATGCTGATAATGTAGCACCGCTTGGCTATACTTGAGCGAAGCGAAACTGCCAAACGTTGAGAATCACTCTCAAATGCTTTGTATGCTGGCTTACTAAACAAGCCAACTTGATCCTTCATTGTAATTCAGGAACGGACTGTTGCCCTGTTTTTGATACGAGTCACACACAGCGTCCAAGATGGACTTAGTTAAGTGGTAAAAAAAACCTGTTGTGTAGACCAGTTCCCAACGATTTTCAAACGAAATTCCATCAATAGGTGACATGTCGGTCACTTTAGATACTTCCTGATAGTATGCTGCTTTGGTGAGCTTAACATCGATATCTACACCATTACCTGGGTTACGAAACTCATGCGCCAGCTTGTTTCTATATTTCCAAATCAAATTCCCATGTGTAAATACCGACGGATTGGGAACCCCCTTTTTAATAGGTTCTCCGTTAATATCTTTTGGCCATATTTCCAGAATTTCTGCTAATGTGGGATCTCTATCAATACTTATGTTCTGTTTGAATAACCTTTGAGTTTTTGGAAAACGCTCTAAGTGCATACCTTGCACACATTTGTGAAAATCTTGAAACTCGATTGGTACTGACTTTAAACTATTTAAAGTAGCTAAGAGCTGTAAAAGGCTTACATGATCACTATATTCAAATTCTGAAAAGCACTTTATCGTCTCTCTGAAACGCTCACCATTTTTCATCTTAGTATCAGGAAATGCAGCTACTGATAGCGAATCGAGAATTGAACACAACAATAGCTTCGCAGGTACACCTTGATACCTTCGATTACGCTTTGCTAGCGCAGCTGCAATCATTGTTCTGTTGTATAGCTTAAAACGATTTATTTTTTCGTGCGTTGTTTCCAATTATAAACTCCTGACAGTGGTAAGCCCTCCACTTTCATAGACACTATGCTGATTAGAGGAAGCAGGTCAAACCACCTCACTATTATTTGTGAGGTAGAAGGTTACTGGCAAGGAATGGGGCAGAAGTTTGTCGCGGTTAGAGAGAAAACAACTACTAAGAAAAACTTATGAGTTGAAAAGCAACTGAGAAGGATTTCTTCCTATTTGCCAGCAAGGAATCGGGTAAAACCGATTTAGGGCAACCTGTCCGATCTAGTCATATCGAGGTAATGAAACTGACAGGTTGCATTCAGACTAATTCACCTGAAAGCTAACAAACAAGTTTGTTAGCCTTTCTACGTGTCTTCTACGTTTGTTTAAGCTGTCCTTGCAGGTTCAGTATTTCTTTTCTTAAACGTTTAATAGCAAGTTCACTCTCTCCTTGTTCCGCTATTTGCTTTAACAGTTCATCTCTACTGGCAGTAACATCAACTAACTTCTTATTTAAATCTTCATTTTCTCTTTCAAGCTTTGCTACTTTAGTTTTAAGAACTGCTTCAGACTGTATCAATACAGCATTAGTATAGTAATCAAGGACTTCTCGACCAAACTCCTTTTTGGCTTTCTTAGCTTTACCCAACTCAGCTTTTAGCTCTTCTTTCGTAGGCTGACGAGCTTTCGAGTTGAGTACATAGCTAGATAACTCAAAATGTGCTTTAAGCTTTGCATTCCAGGCATTAATACTGCTAAAAAGAAATAGGCAGTTTTCCTTAGACATATGTGAGTGGTTAAGGTTAGCTCTACCCAGCTTTTCCCCCGCTATCCTTGCTACCTCGCTCTTGTTTATCGTGCGTTCTCGAACCTTCAAAAGTGAAGTGGCATTATTGATGCGAACTTTTGCTTTCTCATACTCATCTTCACACACGCGATAAATAACTTGCTGTAATTCAGAGAGTTCATAGTAAGCGCTTGGGTATTCTTTTTTCTTTTTGGATAAGCCGACTAGCTTCATTTCGCCACCTCCAGCTCATTTAATTGTGACCTTAGAGCATCAATTGTTTTGATTATGCGTTGCGACTCTTGTCTTTGCCTGCATTTGTTAGAGTTAACAAGTGACATTAAATTAGTATGTTTTTTTGACGACTCAAGCAGGTTCATATGAATTGTCTGAAGCTGCTCCAAAGTCGTTAGGTGAGAGTCCGATTTCACTGCAACATTCGAGCAACCAAGGCAAAGGTTACTTTCACCACGTTCAACTTTTGCAACCCCCGAAAAATCACGGCATTTAGCCAATGGTACTCTGTCTTTAAATAGCATACAGAATCCGTAAGAGTGGGGAACCAATCTTACCAACCCATCCTCATCACTAGAGATCCAGTCATAGATTTTCTCGTCCAGCTCATCCATAGTAACCCAACTCATTGTGGAGAGTTTTTTACGCACATACTCTACAGAAGCACCAGTGAACTGTGTATGGTTTATATCTCCTGCAATTTTCTTAATCAACTCATGAGTATATGCTCGCTCAGCAATACTCTGCACCTGTGGGCTAACTTTATTACGTATGTAGTTATCAACATAATTCATAACATCCTTAGATGAATGAGCAAAACAGCGTCTAATTGCCCGATAAACATCACCATCAAACCGCCTAAGTAAGAAATCAACAAACGTGTGGCGAAAAGCATGCACTGAAATATTTTCATCAAGATCTCGAATCTCTTTTTCTGTCTCAGGAGATAAGCTTTTTAAGGTTTTTTCATAGATATCATTAATGAATCGATTTAAAGTACCATTTCGTGCTTCTTTTTTTACTTGAGAGTCAGGCACACCCAACCAAGCCGCTTTTAAATCATTAACAAGTTTGTCTGGTTGAGTATGGTAACGCCTCGCTGCATATGTCGCTGCGTTATAGAAAATGGAGCAATATCCTTCCTTTATGACTCCATTCACCTTGTATTTTAATGGCTGAGTTTTATCTATGTAGCTAAGTTCTAAAAGTGAATCTACCGCTATGGATACGGCATCTCCAGTGGAGCGGGTGACAGGCAACCCTTGATGGGTTTTATCGATTCTCGTGGTTAAATAAACAACGCCACTTTCCTCTTTAATCGCATTGTTGGCTTTTATATTAGCTAGTTCGTGTACTCGAATACCAGTGAGAATAGCAATAACGGTCAATGAGCAATTGTGGTAATGCCTAACCTTTTCAGAGAGAACTGCTTGCGATGGTACTACTACTTGTACAATAGAGATAAAACTTGGCAAAGAAAGCTTATCTGTAAGTCTTGCATTCACCTTATCAAACCACCTATAGAAGTTTGGAGTCATATTTCTAAGTCGAGATAAAATTGAAGGAGCATTTGAACTTTTTACATACTCCATTGCTTCAAAATCATCATGACCATGCTCAACAATGAGAGCAGCAGCCCCTGCTAACTTTTTATTAGCGTTAATCCACCAGTTGCATCCACCCTCCCCCCTACAAACATCAAAGTATGCTTGTATGACTTTATGCTCAATACTTTCAAGTTGTTCAATAGAATAGTTAAGCATCAACATTGCCGTGGAAAGCGATACTGTTTCAAGACTGCCTCCGTAAAGCCACTCCAATACGTCTACATCTGGGTATTTGTCACTGATGTACTCTGATGCGACCTTAGATAACTTTGACCTGCTGAGTGTTGCTGTCGTAGCCCAAACGCAACTACCATCAATAGCTAACTTAGAAAAGTCATTCAAGAATTTCATGAGCGTGATTATTGATTGGTGAGCATAAATCTCTTGCCCATTTTCGGGTCTCTTATCTATGAGAAAATACAAATACCCAACAACATGCTCAAAGTTAAATTCATCCAGAATGTGGACAATATTATGAGCATTCAAATACTCACAAAAATACTCGAGCCGCTCAAATACATAGAGCCTCTGCGCACTCAATACACCTGCTTCTAGGTATCCGCCAAGCGCTTGAACAATCGCATACCGAAGAACCACTTTTGATTCTGAAGATAACTGTGTACCAGAAAAGCTAACATCTAGGTGACTGTCACCGACAATAAATTCAGTATCATATAAATTGTTCAGCCTTTCTGACGAAGCCTCTCCCTTTTTCTGAGAGTCTAAAATATCTCGAATAGTATGATTAAGTACTACAGCCATCTATAACTTCCTCTCATATAATCGGTGCAAAAACAGGTAACTCATAGTCACGAAGTATTTCATCAGCTTCCCTATGAAGCGTACCTTCAAACTCTTCAATAATCGAAGCCAGGACAACTCGGAGAGCCTCTGCCTTAATAACTTTATCGGAGAGCGTTTCACCGATAGATACTTGATCGATAATTAGCTTCGGTAAACTTTTATCAATATGATCTATATGAAGTTTCAAGAACGCTAAAACCAGTGGGTGCTTCACAAATAAAAGGGAACTTTCGTGCTCTACACCTAAAAACTCTGTGATATCACACCCTGTTTTATTGATAAATTCAGGTAACTCCATAGCTGTTAACTTTTCAGATTCTGAGCTTAAATCAAACATCTCTTTGACTTCTGACAGTGAAAGAACCCTTGCTTTTCCTTTAAGCAACCTAGCTTCTTCAACCATCCTATTAGCAACTTGTTGCCCGACTTTGTGATCAGCTTCCAGCATTACTGGACTATGATTTCGAGCTTCATACACATTGATATCAGTCTTAAGAGTATGAGACCTTTGATCTGCCTCCATTTGTTCTGTAACACCATCATTAGCCTCAAAACTTGTGTCACTAACCTCTTTACCAACCAAATGATAATCAAATTGCATAACTTTTTGAGTTGTTGAAATTGCCGTGAGACCTAAGTGTAGATTTTTCTTTCGTTTACCCTGAGAGGCTGCTTTGAACTCCTTCTTAGCTGTAACCCAAGTTTGAATAAAGTGCGCCGTTTCCTCAGAAAAACATGCGGGAAAGTTAGTCACTGCATTCTCAAATTGCTTTGTTAAGTTATATATTGATTTGCCGAAAGTTTTTGTCTGTGAGGCTTTTGAAATCGGAGTGGCTGTTATTGACAGGTTCTCTGCGGAGTAATACTTGCAGAGTTTGTTGTAAAACTGAGAAAAAACCTCAAACTCAAACTTATTCTTCGTACGAGTGAATATATAAACATGACCTCGATTTGTGTTCGGATTTGAGCCGCCACGGTTTTTATTCTCTTCAACCTGTACGCTTCCTCCTTTACCAGAGCTTAAGTTTACCGAGATACAGCTTGGTGTTAATCGTCTCAACATTGAGTCTGAAAATTGATATTTAGCAAGTATTAACCTACATACAATCAACTCTAGATCTGTGAAAGAGGCATCATACCGTGGCAGTAACAACCCTGTACTTAATGGCACAGTGATTGAACCTTTCCCTAGTACTTTAGCGTGACCATTGAAGCATTTCTTCCCTTTAGAAAACCAATAACTATAGAACCTCAACGGTGTTTCATTATCTTCTACATAAACTAGTTTTTCTGGCGAAGAGTGCAATGCTAGTAGCCTTTCATTACCATCTATATAGCAACGAGATAAAGTTGTTAGCAACTTCCTTTGCAACTTGGACGGGTATGAGCTGAAGCCATTATTCCCCGTATATGCCTCAATAATTTGATGATACAAATCCATATCATGGCGATATTCGGATTGAATAAGTGAATCTAACTCATTCGATATCTCCCATGCTTCACGAAGAAAACCATTAAAACCAGACCACAACTGTTTCTCTGCTTGATTCGAGTTATGTCTACCCAATAATTTTTGACCAAGCGTGTCACGAGGCTTTGTCTCTACATTAACTGTACGTGGCAACTCTTTCAGTGCATTTTTTATCTCTATTGAATATGCAACACCGTGAACCTCGTGCGACTTAAGAGCTTTATTTAAAAGCCCGACAATCAAGTTAAAGCTTCCCACAGCTACACCGTTCTTTTTCAGCAATATGAATAACGACTTAATAAACCCTCGGTCATTAATCCTGTCTATATCATTCTCAATTGCTAAAAACAGTGTTTTCAAACCTCTAGATAATCGATTTTTCGAGTTTAAAGACTGCTCTCTGACAGACTTAGAACTCAAATATGCAAACAAGCAATCCAATATTGGAGACTGAATTGAAGTGGGCTTAAAGCACTCAAACACTCGACCGTTAACATTTCTTTCACTAGCGATAGCGTAGAAGCAAATTCGCTCAGGAGTAAACACTTCATCCACTTTACCACTCAAAAAGTCCTCGTGGCTTACTAGATAAGAACGAGCTATCGTACTTTCAAATGAAAACTCACTCATGATCTAGCTTCTCCCTACTTGGTCTTTATCTGACATTTCAACTGCATAGCTTTTAAGACTTTCATCTTCTGTTAGGACTGCTGCAAGATAAATATATGAAGCTAACGTTGTAGAAAAGTTAGAATGCCCCATCAGTTCTTTAAGAGAGATTTGATCTAAACGCTTCCCTTCTTTACGTTGCTGAATAACATGGTTTGTTGCAAAACAGTGCCGTGTTGAATACAGATCTCTCTTTTTCCACAATTCAATTTCCGTGATGTCTAACATTCCTTTGGAAATGTATGCGTTAACCATTTTTCTCCATTGCTGATCATTAAAACAGCTAGAAGACTTCAAAGGCTTGCCACTTAATGATGTAAAAATTGATCCTGAAAATTTGATTTGCTGTTTATCTTCCCAAAGGGGAATTGTTACATACAAAAATTCTTTCAACGGGGCATAGACTTGTGGTGGTATGATGATTTTGCGCAATTTACCTGCACCTCTTCCTTTACCAGTAACGATCAACTCTGTACTAGCATTGAACGGTGCATCTTTGTCTATTACTTTTAACAAGCGCTTGATTGTAAAATTGTGAAACTTGATCAGTTCATGTGGTCTTATGCCAGAGTAGTAGCATAGTAAGAGAATAAGACGATCTCTCTCATGGAGAAATGGATTGATTGTTGTCAAGTAGTTCAATAACGTATTAAACTCATCCTCATCATAGTAAAGATCGTGGATAGCCTTATCCAACCCGATAGTTGCGGTTTGCTTTTGAGTATATTTATCATAAAGATAAGAAAAGCTTGGATTAAATGATGACAGTCCATAGTCATAGCAAAACTGGTAGAATTCACGAATAACGTGGATATGCTGAGTAATAGAAGAATTTTCTAGCGGTATACCTTTCGAGAATTTTACATCACCTCTAGCTAGGAGACTCAAATACCCAGACACATAGCTATCATTTACTTCTAAGTGAGCAGTGCTTGCTTTAACATACCTATTTTTTTCTGGATTCTCACGATCATCTTCCAAAAACATCCAGTCATTATAGTCAGTAAGTACCTGTGATAGATAGGTTTTCAACATCTGAGCTTTATTTCTCAAAGCATCGGTCTTTACTCTTTTCCCTTTGTATGCGAGATAAGCATTAGCAGACACTAGTGGTGTACCCTCAAGGCAAAGCACATAAGCATCTTGGGTTAAAGTTACATCAAACTCGTAATTGCTAACCTTAATCGACTCCAACATAAATAATCTCTATTTATTTCCGTTAGTTTAAGGTTAACATCTTATTTACATCAAACAAACATAATCTCTATTTTTTTCTGTTAGTTTCATAGAAACAGAATGGAAAGCTATAAAGTGAAAATATAACTAACAGAAATTAATCAGTAGTATTATTGGTGATTAAAACCGTTTACGAGCATTGCTGCGACGGTTGGAATCGTATATTTCCAAAACTGTCTATAAATTGAGTTTTGCATGACTGTCACCAGTAGTTAGCAAAGCTAACCATTTAATTAGCAAGGCTAACTAAATGGTTAAATTAAATAAAAGAAAGATGAAACAACAAAAACTAAACCATACAGCTGAGGCCTTTGCTTCAGTTTAAAATGACTTATTACTCAATGCTTTATTCAATAAAGCTTGTAACTGTTCAGCTTCTTGCTGATTTAATTGTTGCATCATTTGGTCAGAGATATCTTTGTACACTACCTGCTCCAAAGACATTTTTTCTGCGACTTCTTCCGTAAGCAACACACGCTTAGCACGAGCATCCTCATTACATGCGATGCGTTTCACCAAACCCTTTTTTTCCAAACGCACAACCATTGTCGATGCGGAAGGCTTAGTCACTTGCAGCTCTTCTGCAAGATCGGTTATTCGCACACCCTCAGGGTAAACCTGAATCACACGTAAATAATCGAACTCATTAAAGCTTAGATGTGATAATGGATCTTCTTTGGCATAGACACGCCAAGCTTTGGCGCAAAAACGCTCTAAATCAATCAAGCTTTCTTCTAATGCCATAAAAGCCACCACCACTTAGTTAGCAAGACTAACTATTTTAAATGAGTCACTCATCAAGTTCAATCATAAAAAAAGCCGCTCTCATCGAGCGGCTCTAAATCATTCAATTTCCAGCTTCTTGGCAGCCTTTAACTTGGCCAATCTATCTTGCTGTAATTGATCGTAAATTTGCGCCAACTCCAAGAAAGAATAGCGATGCTCAACATAATCGTAAACGTTGAACGAAATCGCGAGCTTATAAAGTGAGATGGCACTTGCGATATCACCTTCAAGCTGATTACGCTTTCCAAGGTAGAAATACGTTTCCGTCAATCGTTCAGCTAGGCGATAGTTCTCTCTCGTTCCATCCATAATTGCTTTAAGCGCGTCTTCGTCCGAGACGTCTCGCAGCATGATAGCAACAAGAACCCACCCCCACTCTTCACTACGATCTCGTAAATAACGCTGTTGAAGATTGGCTTTTGCTTGCTCTGGATTTTGCTCAGCTTCGATGATGTACAGCCATAATGAACGAAAAGGATCCGTTGGCATTTCTTGATAATGCTTGGTCATATCTTCTAAAGCGAGATCGATTCGGCCACCATAATACAGTGCAATCGCACGGTTGCGCTCAGCATAGGTATTATCAGGAGCCAACTCTATGGTCGAGTCAAACGCTTCATATGCCGCATCAAACTCTCCTACTTGGGTAAAGTATACTCCCAAAAGATTGAAGATGTCCGGCTGAGCAGGATTCAACTGCAAAGACTGGTTAAAGTCCAAACGGGCAAGATCACGTAAACCAACGCTGTCGTAGTAGCTACCGCGCTCATAATGCATTTTAGCGCGCACTTCATCACTAAGGTCGGGACGTTGTAGCAACTGCGAGAGACGCGCGATTTGTACTTCTTGTTGAACACTAGGCTGAAGTGGCACCGCCATCGGTGGATATAACCACTTTTGTGCTGATTGTTGAGAAGTATTTGCACAACCGGTCAGCGCGATAGCAACACATAAAATTGCGGTTTGAAACCATTTCACTAATTGATACTCCTGTTTGGACCGCTCAAGATTTATTTCTCTTAATGCAATATAGGCGATAACCTCGTTTGAGGTTAATACATCGAAACAAACCAAAAAAGGGGAGCGAAAATGCTCCCCTTTTATAACATGCTTTCAGGCCCTTAATCTAATAAAAGGCTGAAAGTCTCATTTTGTCTTACTCGTCTTTAGCAGCTGGTGCTTCAGCAGCAGCTTCTTCAGCTGGCTTTTCTACCGCTTCTTTCATGCTTAGACGTACACGGCCTTGGCGGTCGATTTCAAGAACTTTAACTTGAACTTCTTGACCTTCAGCTAGGTAGTCAGACACTTTCTCTACGCGTTTTTCTGCGATTTGAGAAATGTGTACAAGACCATCTTTGCCTGGAAGAACCGTTACGAATGCACCGAAGTCTGCTAGACGTACAACTTTACCTGTGTAGATACGGCCCACTTCAACTTCAGCAGTGATCTCTTCGATACGGCGGATAGCTTCTTTCGCAGCAGTGCCTTCAGTTGCCGCAATCTTGATAGTACCGTCGTCTTCGATTTCGATAGTTGTACCAGTCTCTTCAGTTAGAGCACGGATAACTGCACCACCTTTACCGATAACGTCTTTGATCTTCTCAGCGCTGATCTTCATCGTGTGAATACGCGGAGCAAATTCAGAGATGTCTTCACGAGCACCAGAGATTGCTTCATCCATTACAGATAGGATGTGCTTACGTGCGCCTTGAGCTTGGTTAAGCGCAATTTGCATGATTTCTTTAGTGATGCCTTCGATCTTGATGTCCATTTGAAGTGCAGTGATACCAGTGTTAGTACCTGCTACTTTAAAGTCCATGTCACCTAGGTGGTCTTCATCGCCAAGGATGTCAGAAAGTACAACGAAATCGTCACCTTCTTTAACAAGACCCATTGCAATACCAGCAACAGATGCTTTGATTGGTACACCTGCGTCCATAAGCGCAAGAGAAGTACCACATACTGAAGCCATTGAAGATGAACCGTTAGATTCAGTGATTTCCGATACAACACGTACTGTGTATGGGAACTCATCAACAGAAGGCATTACTGCAGCAATACCACGCTTCGCCAGTTTACCGTGGCCGATTTCACGACGCTTAGGAGAACCTACAAAACCAGTTTCACCTACACAGTATGGAGGGAAGTTGTAGTGCAGTAGGAAGTGATCTTTACGCTCACCAGTTAGCTCATCGATGATTTGAGCATCACGCTGAGTACCTAGCGTTGCCGTAACGATCGCCTGAGTTTCACCACGAGTGAATAGCGCGCTACCGTGAGTACGAGGAAGAACACCAGTACGTACATCTAGTGCACGAACCATGTCTTTTTCACGGCCATCGATACGAGGGTTACCTGCAATAATACGGCTACGTACTACTGTCTTCTCTAGATCATGGAAGATAGTGTGGATTTCTTTTGTGTCTGCTTCAGGATCTTCAGCAAGAAGAACTTCATTTACTTCCGCAGCGATCTCATGGATGCGGTCGTAACGAGCCATTTTCTCAGTAATTTGGTAAGCTTCAACAAGTTTAGCTTCTGCTAGATCAGCAATCTTATTTTTAAGCGCTGTGTTCTCTTCAGGAGCAACCCAATCCCAAGCAGGAGTTGCAACTTCTGCTTTGAATTCGTTGATAGCTTGAATAGCAACTTGTTGTTGGTCATGACCATAAACAACCGCCGCTAGCATTTCTTCTTCAGTTAGGTTGTCCGCTTCTGACTCAACCATCAGTACTGCTGACTCTGTACCTGCAACAACAAGGTCAAGCTTAGAAGTTTCTAGTTCAGTTTGGCTAGGGTTAAGTACAAGCTGACCATCGATATGACCAACACGCGCCGCACCGATAGGGCCGTTGAATGGAATGCCAGAGATAGCAAGAGCAGCAGAAGTACCGATCATTGTAACGATATCTGGCTGAACATCTGGGTTTACAGACATTACTGTCGCGATAACCTGAACTTCGTTTTTAAACGCGTCTGGGAATAGCGGACGGATTGGACGGTCGATTAGACGAGCTGTTAGCGTTTCGCCTTCAGAAGGACGACCTTCACGTTTGAAGAAGCCGCCTGGAATTTTACCCGCAGCGTAAGTACGCTCTTGGTAGTTAACCGTTAGTGGGAAGAAGTCTTGACCTGCAACGGCTTCTTTTTTACCTACAACAGATACGAATACAGACGTATCATCCATTGTGACCATAACTGCTGCTGTAGCTTGACGTGCAATAACGCCAGTTTCTAAAGTAACTGTGTGGTTACCGTACTGGAACGTTTTAACAACTGGTTTTTCGAACATTGTTATTCCTTGTTTCTAATCTTCCTTTAGTGCTTAAAGAAATCTTAGATGTGTTAATTGACACTCAAGGCATTACGAATCGCGACTAGTAAAAAGAAACTCGGAAATTCCTTTTGAATAGTCGCGACCTTTTGGTCGACGTGGTTGACTGTAATGCTATGAGCTTTTGAGAAAACCTCTTACAAGGTTTAGCCGCCAGTATTATAACGGCATAAGTCTAATTTGGCTAAATTTAGGCAACAAAAAAGGGGCATAAAGCCCCTTTTTAGACAAACTGCTATGCAGTCGCTGATTAGCGACGTAGGCCTAGACGTTTGATTAGGTCTTGGTAGCGAGCTAGGTTTTTACCTTTTAGGTAATCTAGAAGCTTACGACGACGAGAAACCATGCGTAGAAGACCACGACGGCTGTGGTGATCGCCTTTGTGCGCTTTGAAGTGACCTTGTAGGTGGTTGATAGAAGCTGTAAGTAGAGCTACTTGAACTTCTGGTGAACCAGTGTCGCCTTCGCCTTGTGCGTATTCTGCAACGATTGCTGCTTTAGTTTCTGCATTCAGAGACATAATTCTCTCCTAATAAGAGTAGGTTTAAAGTTGTAGCAGCCAATCTCTGATTCAGCCGCTACGCGAAGCGCGGATTATAGGGAAATTTCCTATCTCGTGCAATATAAAAATACCGACACTCAGGTCGGTATTTTCAATCATTTACTTGGATGCAACGTCATCTCGGAACACGACCAATCGCTTAGGAGCGATTTTGCCATCTTCGTTCATTTCGCCAACGCCAATAAACAAGCGTTCTTCACCCATAGTAAGGCGAAGTGAGCCCTCTGTCGGAGCACCAAATACTTGAACGGGCTGCCCATGTTGGACCATATCCGCCAGTTCAGGCACCAAGTTGACTTCTGGTAAGTCTTCTACCGCTGTATCCATTGGCAAAAGCAGTGGGTCCAGTAGTTCTCGAGGCGCTCGTTCCTCGCGGTGAGCTTGCTCTAGCAACTCATTTAGTTGCTCAAGTGTTACCATATTCTCGTAAGGGTATTTAGCAACACCAGTACGACGAAGCATAGTTACGTGCGCACCACAACCTAACATTTCGCCCAGATCATCAACGATAGTACGAATATAGGTACCTTTAGAGCAGTGCACTTCCATCTCTACTTCATCGCCTTCAAAACGGTGAAGAACAATCTCATATACCGTGATCTTACGAGATTCACGCGGAACTTCGATGCCTTTACGAGCGTATTCATACAAGGGTTTACCTTGATACTTCAACGCAGAGAACATGGAAGGCACTTGATCAGATTCACCACGGAACTGATCGATGCACGCTTCTAGCTTGTCTAACGTAACATCGACTGGACGCGTCTCTACAACTTCACCATCCGAGTCAGACGTATTGGTACGTTCACCCAGCTTTGCGATCACACGGTAGCGTTTATCAGAATCAAGAAGAAACTGAGAAAATTTTGTCGCTTCACCCAAGCAAATTGGCAGCATGCCTGTCGCTAATGGGTCCAAGGCTCCAGTGTGGCCTGCTTTCTCAGCAAAGTAGATTCGCTTTACTTTTTGCAGTGCATCATTGGAAGAGATACCTGTTGGTTTGTCCAACAGTATAACGCCATTAATTGGACGACCTTTACGACGACGAGCCATTATTCTTCGTCCTCACGACCAGAATCTTTTTGCTTTTGTTTGTCTGAACTAACGACTTCAGACACTAGGTTAGACATACGCATACCTTCAACAAGCGTATTGTCATAGTGGAAGCGGATTTCTGGAGTTAAACGTAGACGAATACGCTTACCTAACATCATGCGAATGTGCACTTCGTGCTCACGTAGCGCTGCTAGACATGATTCTGGTGTTTGCTCACCCACACACAGGAAGGTCACAAATACTTTTGCGTAAGCTAGGTCACGAGAGACTTCTACGTCTGAGATCGTCACCATGCCAAGGCGAGAGTCACGAACTTCACGTTGAAGGATCATCGCTAGTTCTTTTTGCAGCTGCTGTGCAACGCGCTGCGTGCGGCTAAATTCTTTTGACATATCTTTACTCTTATATAGAAAGAATGGGGGGTTGGTCAAAGCCAGCCCCCCATGGTGTATTCAACAACCAATTACTACTTATCTTTCAAAGACAATATTAGTAATTTTAGTCAATTAGTCTAGAGTACGTTTAATTTCAACGATTTCGAAGACTTCGATTTGGTCACCAACGCGAACATCATTGTAGTTCTTAACGCCGATACCACATTCGTAGCCATTCTTAACTTCTTGAACGTCATCTTTGAAACGACGTAGTGACTCTAGTTCACCTTCGTAAATAACAACGTTATCACGTAGTACACGGATTGGGTTGTTACGCTTGATCACACCTTCTGTAACCATACAACCAGCGATAGCGCCCAGTTTCGGTGACTTAAACACGTCACGAACTTCAGCAAGACCAATGATCTCTTGCTTGAATTCTGGAGCAAGCATACCGCCCATTGCTTGTTTCACTTCGTCAATCAATTGGTAAATGATTGAGTAGTAACGTAAGTCAACAGCTGCGGCTTCAACAGCACGGCGAGCAGAAGCATCTGCACGAACGTTAAAGCCAAGGATGATTGCGTTTGAAGCTTCTGCTAGTACTACGTCAGTTTCCGTAATACCACCAACACCAGAACCAACGATGTTCACTTTAACTTCGTCAGTAGATAGCTTAACTAGGGAGTCTGCGATTGCTTCTACAGAACCTTGAACGTCTGCTTTAAGTACAACGTTAAGTTCAGCAACTTCACCAGCAGTCATGTTAGAGAACATGTTCTCTAGTTTAGATTTCTGCTGACGAGCAAGTTTCACTTCACGGAACTTACCAGCACGGTAGTTAGCTACTTCACGCGCTTTACGCTCGTCACGAACTACTGTTGCTTCATCACCTGAAGATGGTACACCTGAAAGACCTAGGATCTCTACAGGGATAGATGGGCCAGCCGAAGTAATTTCTTTACCTAGCTCATCACGCATTGCACGAACACGGCCGTATTCTTGACCACAAAGAACGATGTCGCCTTTGTTTAGTGTACCTGATTGAACAAGTACTGTTGCAACTGGACCACGACCTTTATCTAGGCGAGATTCAACAACAACACCAGATGCCATGCCTTCAGCTACAGCTGTAAGTTCAAGAACTTCAGACTGAAGAAGGATTGCTTCTAGAAGACCATCGATGTTTGTACCCTGTTTAGCAGAGATGTGAACGAACATGTTCTCACCGCCCCACTCTTCAGGAATAACGTCGTATTGAGCAAGCTCGTTCTTAACGTTATCTGGGTTCGCATCTTCTTTATCGATCTTGTTCACAGCAACAATTAGAGGAACGCCTGCCGCTTTCGCGTGCTGAATCGCTTCTACTGTTTGTGGCATTACGCCATCGTCTGCTGCAACTACAAGAACAACGATATCTGTTGCTTGAGCACCTCGAGCACGCATTGCAGTAAACGCTGCGTGTCCAGGAGTATCAAGGAACGTGATCATGCCGTTGTCTGTTTCAACGTGGTACGCACCAATGTGCTGAGTAATACCACCCGCTTCGCCAGAAGCAACGTGTGTGCGACGGATGTAGTCAAGTGTTGACGTTTTACCGTGGTCAACGTGACCCATGATAGTAACAACTGGAGCACGTGGAACTGCTTCCGCGTTAGTGTCACGGTCAGATAGTACCGCTTCTTCCAGTTCGTTCTCTTTACGAAGAACTACTTTATGGCCCATTTCTTCAGCAACAAGTTGTGCTGTTTCTTGGTCGATCACTTGGTTGATAGTCGCCATAGCGCCCATCTTCATCATTACTTTGATAACTTCTGTCGCTTTAACCGACATCTTGTTAGCAAGTTCTGATAGAACGATCGTTTCGCCAATTACAACGTCTTGCTTAGCAACCGTTGCTGACTTATCAAACCCGTGCTGCATTGAAGTCGGCTTAGCAAGTTTGCCCTTACGACCTCTACCGCCACGTTGGTTGTTACGGCCACCGCGAGCTTGGTCGTCTTTACCCGAAGCTGCTTTTTTCTTCTTACGACGACCGCCTTCTACTTTGCGATCTGCTTCATCTTCGGCTTCACGTGCGTATTGTGAAGTCGTTACATGGTAATCTGTATCTTCCATATCACCCTTTTTCTCTTCTGCAGCAGACCAACGCTCTTTATTCTTTTCAGCCAATTCGCGAGCTTCTTCAAGCTTGCGCTGACTTTCCTCTTCAGCCTTACGCTTAGCTTCTTCTTCCTGACGACGTTTAAGCTCGTCGGCCTCTTTTCGCGCTGCTTCTTGCTTAATTTTCTCTTCAGCATCACGCTTTGCTTTTTCTTCAGCATTACGTTGTGCATTCGTATCTACGTCTCGCTTCGCTTTTTCTTCAGCTTCACGTTTCGCTTTTTCTTCCGCTTCACGTTTTGCAGCTTCTTCAGCTTCACGTTTTGCAGCTTCTTCAGCTTCACGTTTTGCAGCTTCTTCTGCTGCACGTTTTGCTGCTTCTTCTGCTTCACGTTGTGCTGCTTCTTCAGCTTCACGTTTCGCTTCATCTTCAATTGTGCTGCGCTTCACGTATGTACGTTTTTTGCGCACCTCAACCTGAACATTCTTACTCTTACCACCACCCGCGTTCACACTAAGTGTACTACGAGTTTTACGCTGAAGCGTAAGGCGAGTCGGCTCTGAATCACCTGACTTATCACCGTGTTCTTTCTTTAAATGAGAGAGAAGCTTCTGCTTCTCTTCATCAGTAACATTGTCAGAGCTCGCCTTTTTAATGCCAGCGTCAGCAAGTTGTTCAATCAAGCGGTCGACTGGCGTACCAATCTCATCACTCAGTGCTTTAACTGTTAATTGTGTCATGCCGCTTCCTCCTTGCCGAAAATTATGCTTCTTCGCCGAACCAACAGATGTTACGTGCGGCCATAATTAGCTCACCTGCACGTTCTTCGGTCAGGCCTTCGATACCTTCTAAATCGTCAATACCTTGGTCAGCAAGATCTTCCAGTGTCGCTACACCTTTCGCTGCCAATTTAAATGCCATCTCACGCTCAAGACCTTCAAGTGCAAGTAGGTCCTCAGCTGGTTCTAGACCTTCAAAAGACTCTTCTTGTGCTAGTGCGATCGTCGTTAGTGCATCTTTTGCACGTCCACGAAGCTCTTCGATTAGTTCTTCATTCAAACCATCGATTTCTAGTAGCTCGTTAACTGGCACGTATGCGATTTCTTCTAGAGTTGAGAAACCTTCTTCAACAAGAAGTTGAGCGAAGTCTTCTTCAATATCTAGGTACTTCATGAAGTTTTCAATAGATGCTTGTGATTCTTCAGCGTGTTTCTTCTGAAGATCAGCAACTGTCATAACATTCAGTTCCCAACCGGTTAGTTGAGATGCTAGACGCACGTTTTGACCGTTACGACCGATAGCTTGCGCTAGGTTGTCTGCTTCAACTGCGATGTCCATTGAGTGTGCATCCTCATCAACGATGATAGAAGCAACATCAGCTGGCGCCATTGCGTTGATAACGAATTGAGCTGGGTTATCATCCCAAAGAACGATATCGATACGCTCCCCACCAAGTTCGCCAGAAACAGCTTGTACACGTGCACCACGCATACCAACACACGCACCTACAGGGTCGATACGTTTGTCATTTGTTTTGACAGCGATCTTAGCACGAGAACCAGGATCACGTGCTGCGCCTTTAAGCTCGATAATATCTTCTGCGATTTCAGGCACTTCAACACGGAACAGTTCTGCCAACATTTCTGGCTTAGAACGAGTGATGAACAATTGGAAACCACGTGCTTCAGGCGCGACTTTGTAAAGAAGGCCACGTACGCGGTCGCCTGGACGGAAGTTTTCACGAGGAAGTTGGTCATCACGCAGGATTACCGCTTCAGCGTTATTACCAAGATCAAGCACGATTGTGTCACGGTTTACTTTTTTCACGACACCAGTGATTAGATCACCTTCATTGTCGATGAACTGTTCAACGATTTGTGCGCGCTCAGCTTCACGAACTTTTTGAACGATAACTTGCTTAGCAGTTTGAGTCGTAATACGGTCAAACGTTACTGATTCGATTTCGTCTTCTACGTAGTCGCCAAGCTCGATTGAGTCATCTTCGTATTGCGCTGCTTCTAGTGAGATCTCTTTTGTAGGGTTCTCAACGTCATCAACAACTAACCAACGGCGGTAAGTTACAAATTCACCGGTTTTACGGTCAATGGCAACACGTACGTCGATTTCGATTTCGTATTTTTTCTTTGTAGAAGTTGCTAGAGCAATCTCAAGAGCCTCAAAGATACGCTCACGAGGTACCGCTTTTTCGTTCGATACCGCTTCTGCTACCGCTAAAATTTCTTTACTCATTATATTTAGCCTCTAAGCTTAAACTTTTTTAGGGAACTAAAATTTAGGGATCAGGTTAGCTTTGGAAATGTTACTTAGAGCAAACTCTTCTTGCTGACCGTCTACAGTAATTGTCACTGTTTCGCCATCAACACCGTGGATAATACCTTTCCACTTACGACGGTTTGCTACAGCCATTTTCAATACGATGCTGACCTCGTGACCAATAAATTGCTCGTAATGTGCTGCTTTAAAAAGTGGTCTTTCTAAACCTGGAGAAGACACTTCTAGGCTGTAAGCAACAGAAATTGGATCTTCAACGTCTAAAACTGCACTAACTTGGTGGCTAACTTCTGCACAGTCGTCTACGTTAATACCATTTTCATGGTCAATGTAGATACGTAACGTTGAGTGCGCGCCTGCACGAATGAATTCTAATCCAACTAACTCATAACCTGATGCCGCTACTGGCGCGTCAAGCATTTCAGTAAGTTGTCTTTCTAAACCAGTCATTTAACCACTCCAGAAACAAAAAAAGGGCTCAGAGCCCAATCAAAAAACCAAGCAGTATCTGAGCTATTTCAAAAAGCTCAGATAACAAAAAACCCCGATAGTCGGGGTTTTATGCTGCTGGACCCTGATACGTTAAGAATAGCCAACAATTGCTTTTCTTAACTCGTAGTGTGGTTAGCACTACGCAAACTTGCCAATCTACGATTTCCTTTTAAAGAAAGAGATTGGTTGCGGGGGCCGGATTTGAACCGACGACCTTCGGGTTATGAGCCCGACGAGCTACCAAGCTGCTCCACCCCGCGTCCGACTTGCTGAGCATTATACTCGCAAACAAGTGATTTACAAGTTTGTAAATACATGGTGCCGAGAGAGGGACTCGAACCCTCACACCTAAGGCACTAGCACCTCATGCTAGCGTGTCTACCAATTTCACCATCTCGGCATCAAAACCTTACAGCTTATTGAGGAATTTCATCACCCGCAGGGGCAGGAACTTCACTCGCTGCGTCCTTAACTTGTTCAACAACTGGTTGACCTAACGTTGGGTCTACCCATTGTGATTCAGTCTGGTGCGTAGACATACGACCAAGTAACAAGCTAACGATAAAGAATACGGTTGCTAAAATAGCAGTTGTTCGGGTTAAGAAATTACCTGAGCCGCCAGCACCAAACACTGTGTTTGAAGCACCAGCACCGAACGAGGCTCCCATATCTGCGCCTTTACCTTGTTGAATCAACACAAGGCCAATCACACCAAGCGCTGCCAACAGGTAAATCACAAGTAGAACTGAAAACATTTTTTCCACCTATGTTCCAAATTGTTGAGCCAGCGCCGTTCAAAAGAACAAATCATAATGAACAAGGCTAGCGACCTCCTAACGGGAGGCGGAGCAATACTAGCGAAAGCCAGTAACGCTGACAAGGGAAAATTAGTAAAAAATCAATGCCAATGCGTTAAGCGCTCAAAAAAAGGGCAAAAGATGCCCTTTTCATTCAAGACATGCTTTAACGCAATGATTAACAACTTGCTTTAACAGCCTCAGCGATTTTCAATGCTGAGTGTTGAACTAGTTCACCATCTTCGCCTTCCACCATAACGCGGATCAAAGGCTCAGTGCCAGACTTACGCAGCAGTACACGCCCTTTATCACCAAGTGTCGCCTCTACTTCAGCGACAGCGTTTAATACAGCTGTAGCTTCAAGAGGGTTACTTTCTCCTGAGAAACGGACATTTTCTAAAACCTGAGGATATAATGTCATTCCTTGCGATAGTTCATATAGAGACATATCGCTGCCAATTACAGAAGCAAGTACTTGAAGTGCAGCAACAATCGCATCGCCGGTTGTGACTTTATCTAATAAGATCACATGGCCTGAGTTTTCAGCACCAATTTTCCAACCTTTTTCTAGCAGTTGCTCCATGACATAACGGTCACCAACAGCAGCACGTACAAACGGAATGCCTAGCTGCTTTAAACCATTTTCCATACCCAAGTTAGTCATTAGTGTACCAACAACACCACCCTTTAGCTCACCACGACGAAGTGCATCACGAGCGATGATATAAGCAATTTGGTCCCCATCAACTTTGTTACCTAGGTGGTCGACCATAATGATGCGGTCACCATCACCATCAAATGCGAGACCAAGATGCGCTTGCTCTTCAACAACACGCTGTTGAAGAGCTCGTACGTCTGTTGCGCCCACTTTTTCATTAATGTTGATGCCGTTAGGCTCTACGCCCATAGCGATAACTTCTGCCCCAAGTTCTTTGAAAACATTTGGAGCGATGTGGTACGTCGCACCGTGCGCACAGTCTACTACGATCTTAAAGTTCGCAAGGCTCAACTCAGATGGGAAAGTACTCTTACAGAATTCGATGTAACGACCAGCTGCATCATTTAGGCGGGTTGCTTTACCAAGCTCAGCAGACTCCACACATTCAATTTCTTTATCTAACTCAGCTTCGATCGCCAATTCGATATCGTCAGGTAGCTTAGTACCCTCAGAAGAAAAGAATTTAATGCCGTTGTCGTAATATGGGTTATGTGATGCAGAAATCACAATACCAGCCTCGGCACGGAAAGTCTGAGTTAAATATGCCACAGCTGGAGTTGGCATGGGACCAGTAAATGTTGCTTTAAGTCCCGCAGCTGCAAGGCCAGCCTCTAGTGCAGATTCAAGCATATAACCTGAAATACGTGTATCTTTACCTATGATAACTTTCTTTGTGCCTTGTTTCGCTAGTACACGACCAGCAGCCCAGCCAAGCTTAAGTACGAAGTCTGGAGTGATTGGGTATTGTCCTACTTTACCGCGCACACCGTCAGTACCAAAGTAACGTCTTTCATTCGACATAAACTTTCCTTTATTATTTTTAAATATTGTTTTTCGTCATCTCAACAACTTTCATCGCTTCGATTGTCTCTTCAAAGTCATGCACGCGAATGATCTGCGCGCCTTTCATCGCGGCAATCGTAGCACAAACGACACTTGCGTTCGTACACTCTGCCGCTGGCTTGTCTAACAGTTTGAAGATCATGGATTTACGAGACATGCCAGCCAAAATAGGCAGGCCGAATTCATGAAACTTTTCAAGATGAGCAAGCATATGATAATTGTGTTCGATTGTTTTGCCAAAGCCAAACCCAGGATCGAGAATCAGTTGAGATTTATCAATCCCTGCTGCTTCACACGCCGCGATACGTTCTTCTAGAAAAGCCGACACGTCCCCCATTAAATCATCATAATGAGGGTCAACTTGCATGGTCCTAGGCTGACCTTTCATATGCATCAGACAAATTGGAAGGTTTGCTTCTGCTGCGACTTCCAGAGCACCTGGCTCTTGCAGCGAGCGGATGTCATTGATCAAATCAGCCCCAGCATCAATTGCTTGACGCATCACTTCTGCTTTACTGGTGTCAACGGAAATCCATACATCATATTTTTCACGAATGGCTTTGATTACTGGGACAACACGCCTAAGCTCTTCTTCCAAAGACACATCCGGTGCACCAGGTCTTGTTGATTCACCACCAACATCAACAATACTTACACCAGCCTTTATCATTTTATCAACTTGAGCAAGAGCAAGTTCAATTGAGTTGTATTTACCGCCATCCGAAAAGGAATCCGGTGTCACATTTAGAATGGCCATGACATGTGGACGCGAAAGGTCCAAAGATTTGTTATTTGCTGTAATCATCATCATAAACACAAAAACCCCGAGATAACTCGGGGTTTAATATTATCGATACTCTTTATTCAGAGTCTTTCTTTTCAGGCGCTTCGTTAGAAGTTGTTTCAGAAGAGCTAGGCTGTTCTGCATCTTTCGCAGTCTCCGTTGCTTCTTCTTTAACTTCTTGCTTTGCTTGAGGCTTGTCGCTGTCTTCTGGTTTGCTTGCTGAGTTATCACTCCAGCCCGCAGGCTCACGAATTTCAGCTTTGCGCTCCATTAAGTCATCAATCTGGCGAGCATCAATGGTTTCATACTTCATCAGCGCATCTTTCATCGCATGCATGATATCCATGTTCTCTTGAAGAATCTTCTTCGCACGATCGTAGTTGCGGTCAATGATCTGACGAACTTCGTCATCAATCAACTTCGCTGTATCGTCAGACACATGTTTAGTCTGAGTTACACTACGCCCTAAGAACACTTCGCCTTCATCTTCTGCATACAGCAGAGGGCCAAGCTTTTCAGAGAAACCCCATTGAGTAACCATCTTACGAGCAATATCTGTTGCGCGCTCGATATCATTAGAAGCACCGGTTGATACTTTGTCAGCACCGTAGATAAGTTCTTCTGCTAAACGACCACCGTACAAGCTAGAAATCATTGATTCTAGGTGTTGGCGAGACATACTCACGCGGTCCTGCTCTGGAAGGTACATTGTTACACCCAACGCACGACCACGTGGAATGATAGACACTTTGTACACTGGATCGTGTTCAGGAACCAAGCGACCAACAATCGCGTGACCCGCTTCGTGGTATGCGGTTGACTCTTTCACTTCCTCAGACATCACCATTGAACGGCGCTCAGCACCCATCATGATTTTGTCTTTCGCCAGTTCAAACTCAACCATAGAAACGTTGCGCTTGTTACCGCGCGCAGCAAACAGGGCTGCTTCGTTAACTAAGTTTGCTAGGTCAGCACCAGAGAAGCCTGGAGTACCACGTGCGATGAGAGAAGGCTCTACATCACCCGCTAGAGGGACCTTACGCATGTGAACTTTTAGGATCTGTTCACGGCCACGTACATCTGGAAGACCAACTACCACTTGACGGTCAAAACGACCAGGACGCAGTAGCGCAGGGTCTAGCACGTCCGGACGGTTAGTCGCAGCGATAACGATAATACCTTCGTTACCTTCGAAACCATCCATCTCAACGAGCATTTGGTTTAGTGTTTGTTCACGTTCATCATGACCACCACCAACACCTGCGCCACGTTGACGACCTACCGCATCGATCTCATCGATAAAGATGATACAAGGTGCAGCTTTCTTTGCTTGTTCAAACATGTCACGCACACGAGATGCACCAACACCAACGAACATTTCTACGAAATCAGAACCAGAGATAGTAAAGAATGGTACTTTCGCCTCACCGGCAATGGCTTTCGCTAGAAGCGTTTTACCCGTACCAGGAGGACCAACCATTAGAACACCCGTTGGAATCTTACCGCCCAGTTTTTGGAAGCGGCTTGGATCGCGTAGGTAGTCCACCAGTTCTTTCACGTCTTCTTTTGCTTCGTCACAACCAGCAACGTCCGCAAAAGTTGTCTTGATTTGTTCTTCGCTCATCATTCGAGCTTTACTCTTACCAAAAGACATGGCGCCTTTACCACCGCCGCCTTGCATTTGACGCATGAAGAAAATCCATACACCAATCAGTAAGATCATTGGGAACCAAGAGATAAAGATAGTACCAAGCAAGCTTTGCTCTTCTGGAGGCGTGCCTTGTACTTTCACGTTTTGGTTAATTAGGTCATCTAGAAGCTTTTGGTCATACACTGGCATGTAAGTGACCATTTTGGCACCGCCGCCACGACGAACAAAGCTAATTTCACCGTCTTTAAAAGTTGCTTCTTGAATCTGGCCTTGGCCAACTTCCTGTACAAACGTGGTGTAATCCACGGTTCTGCCATTGCTTTCTCCAGGGCCAAAGCTCTGGAATACCGACATCAATACGACGGCGATAACAAGCCACAGAATTAAATTTTTTGCCATGTCACTCAAGGTGTAAGCCTCTCGATAACTAATTGTAATTAAAGGTAGGGTACTACAGTTCATTAACTGTAGCTATAGTGTTAACACGCTCTCAAGAGAGCAAAATGGTTAACCTTTGTAACCAGTGGCTACGACGAAGACCTCTCGAGAGCGAGCTCGCGATGAGTCTGGTTTTCTAATTTTTACGGCTGTAAACATGTCTCGGACTTCTTTCACATACTGATCGAAGCCTTCCCCTTGGAAAACCTTTACGACAAAGCTACCATTAGGCGCTAGAACTTGTCGACACATATCTAAAGCTAATTCAACTAAATACATAGCGCGAGGTTGATCAACAGAATTGTTTCCCGCGATGTTAGGCGCCATATCAGACATTACTACGTCTACCATGGAAGGTTGGATCCTTTCTAGCAAAGCTTCCAATACCGCATCATCACGAAAGTCGCCTTGTAAAAAGCTAACGCCAGCAATCGGGTCCATAGGAAGCAAGTCACACGCGATGATCTGACCGCTGTCCCCTACTATCTTAGCAGCATATTGAGACCATCCGCCCGGCGCAGCCCCCAAGTCGACGACTGTCATTCCAGGCTTTAACAATTTATCTTTCGTTTGAATCTCATCGATCTTGAAATAAGCACGTGAACGGTAGCCTTTTTTTCGGGCTTCATTCGCGTATTTATCATCAAAGTGTTCTTTCAACCAACGACCAGAACTAGCCGAATGTTTTTGTTTACTCATTTTAATCCCAACAAGGCACAAATTGGAGCTATTGTTTTAATAGGCGCTACCTATTACTCAATAAATTATAGTCTTCAGCAATAGATGGCGTTAAAATAGCTTTTTTCAACCCTTATTTTAAAGAAAATTGGCCGCGTAATGAACCTAAGCACCAAACAAAAGCAGCACCTTAAAGGCCTAGCTCACAGTTTAAAACCTGTTGTGCTAATGGGCGCAAATGGACTTACAGAAGCCGTGCTAGCAGAAATTGAAATCGCTCTTAACCATCACGAACTTATCAAAGTAAAAGTTGCTTCGGAAGATCGTGAAACAAAACAGCTAATCATCGACGCTATCGTACGTGAGACGGGCGCTGAAAAAGTTCAGACTATTGGTAAAGTGCTTGTGCTATACCGCCAGTCTGAAGAGCGTAAAATCGAAATCCCTCGTAAGTAACTCTACTTACGTTGCTGAAGAAAAAAGGTCGCCTGAGGCGACCTTTTTGCGTTTTATCAGAGTAGTAATGCTACTCCAAACGACTTAGATATATTCTACTCGGTCAATTTCGAAGTCTTTCGCGCCACCTGGAGTTTGAATAGCAACTTCATCGCCTTCCATCTTACCAATCAGGCCACGAGCAATAGGTGAGCTCACTGAAATGCGACCTGCTTTGATATCGGCTTCGTCATCACCAACGATTTGGTACGTTTTTTCTTCTTCGGTGTCGATATCAATCAAGGTTACGGTTGAACCAAAAATAACTTTACCCGTGTTCTCCATCTTCGTTACATCAATAACTTGAGCAACTGACAGTTTGTATTCAATGTCACGGATTTGTGCTTCACAAATGCCCTGCTCTTCACGAGCGGCGTGATATTCAGCATTCTCTTTTAAATCACCTAGCTCACGAGCTTCAGCAATTGCCTCTGAGATCTGAGGACGTAGTTTAAGTAGACGATCGAGTTCTGCACGTAGCTTTTGCTCGCCACGTAGTGTCATTGGAACTTTTTCCATTTTATAACCTCAAGCCCAAATGGGTCTTTGGACAAAAAAAGCCCACCCTGTCATAGGACTGGGTAGTGCGCTTAAAGATGTATTTCGTTTAGTGTAAACAAACTCCCGGACGAAATCATCTTAATTCGAAAGACAGCAAGACTATGCCTTTTCGGCATAATGATATAACTCACTTTTAGAGCGGTTCTAGGGCGAATCACCTTCTCAATTTATTGAAAAACAACACTGTTCATTACACCAAAAACCTCAAAAAAGATAAAAACTAATCAATGTCAGGCCAATGTCATTGCCAATAATTTCAATCAAAAACAGTAATTTAAATAAAAACAACGCACAATTGAACAGTGTTCATCAGTGGGATTTATATCATTTTACTAACTCATACGGAAACTTTAGCAGTAAAACATGTCCAGCGAGTTGTTAGATCAATGGCTTACAAGTGCGAACTATATCGCTCAATTAGCCAATTTTGGACCAACAACTTGTGAGAGATCACCTCTCCCCCATACAACAATGATTATGGACAGCTAACTAGGACAAATAAGATGAAAAAGACTCTAATTGCTCTTTCTG
>NZ_JAWOVM010000045.1:0-37394 GCF_033339895.1 Vibrio sp. 1751 | reverse complement strand
AGGAGAGACTTGAACTCTCACACCTTGCGGCGCCAGAACCTAAATCTGGTGCGTCTACCAATTCCGCCACTTCCGCATCTATTCCTAACTGCTCTGATAAAAAGAACATTTAGGAATGGTGGCTACGACGGGATTCGAACCTGTGACCCCATCATTATGAGTGATGTGCTCTAACCAGCTGAGCTACGTAGCCAAAACCATATTTTTTGTTCTCAACGCTTTGTTGCCTTGTCGTTGGGAACGGCGCGCATTATGCGAAGTTGAGTGAGATCCGTCAACAGTTTTTTTTAATAAATTTCGGAAAAAACCTCGTTCGCTTCCTTTTTAAACAAAGAGGCGTGTTTATGATCTAAAACTGGAAATAAATTAGCTTGCAGTTGCGTAATTTATTTTTGTTCATTTACTTAAGGTATTAAAAAAGCCAGCTTAACAGCTGGCTTTTAGTGTAAATGAAGTGTTTAGAATTCATTCATTTAATTAAACATTGAAGCGGAAGTGTACAACATCGCCATCTTTTACGATGTAGTCTTTACCTTCTAGACGCCATTTACCTGCGTCTTTTGCGCCATTTTCACCATTGAATTGGATGAAATCGTCGTAACCAACTACTTCTGCACGAATAAAGCCTTTCTCGAAGTCAGTGTGGATCTTACCTGCCGCCTGAGGCGCAGTTGCACCAACAGGGATTGTCCAAGCACGTACTTCTTTAACACCTGCTGTGAAGTAGGTGTGTAGAGTCAGTAGTTCGTAACCAGAGCGAATTACACGGTTCAGGCCCGGCTCTTCGATCCCCATATCTGCTAGGAATTCTTCGCGATCTTCATCTTCTAGTTCAGATAGTTCAGATTCGATAGCTGCACATACAGGTACAACGACATTGTTTTCTTTTTCTGCGAACTCACGAACCGCATCTAGATATGGGTTATTTTCGAAGCCATCTTCGTTTACGTTTGCAATGTACATAGTTGGCTTCAGTGTTAGGAAGTTTAGGTAGCCGATTGCTGCTAACTCTTCTTTAGATAGCTCAACTGTGCGTGCCATGCCGCCTTCAGTTAGTACTGGTAACAGTTTTTCTAGTACGGTTAGTTCAAATTTTGCGTCTTTATCGCCGCCTTTTGCCTTCTTCGCGTTACGTTGAATCGCTCGCTCACAAGAATCAAGGTCAGCCATTGCAAGTTCAAGGTTGATCACTTCGATATCTTCGATAGGTGAAACTTTACCTGAAACGTGAACAATGTTTTCGTTTTCAAAACAGCGTACAACGTGGCCAATCGCGTCTGTTTCACGGATGTTAGCTAGGAATTTGTTACCTAAACCTTCACCACGTGATGCACCAGCAACAAGACCAGCGATGTCCACGAACTCCATCGTCGTTGGAAGAACTCTCTGTGGGTTAACGATCTTAGCTAGTGCGTCTAGACGTAGATCTGGCACAGGAACCACACCAGTGTTTGGTTCAATGGTACAGAACGGGAAGTTTGCTGCTTCGATACCCGCTTTAGTTAGTGCGTTGAACAGAGTTGATTTACCTACGTTAGGTAGACCAACGATGCCACATTTAAAACCCATGATAGTAACCTTATTCAGCTTTGAACGTGTGGAGGCGATTTTGTGCTTTAGATAGGCCATCCTTAATCAGGATATCTAGACAACGAACAGCCTCATCAGCTGCTGCATCTAAAAGCTCTTGCTCTTTAGCTGGCGCTTTACCTAATACAAAACCCGCCACTTTATCTTTGTGTCCCGGATGACCAATGCCAATACGAAGACGATAAAAATCTTTGTTATTGCCCAGTTTGCTAATGGTGTCACGCAGACCGTTGTGTCCACCGTGACCCCCACCTTTTTTAAACTTAGCGACACCTGGCGGTAAGTCTAGCTCGTCATGAGCAACCATGATCTCTTCAGGTTTAATTTGATAAAATTTCGCAAGCGCTGCGATCGATTTACCTGATAGATTCATGAAGGTGGTTGGGATAAGCAAACGGAGATCCTGGCCATTGACCATAATGCGTCCTGTTAGACCAAAAAACTTTGGTTCGTTCTTCAGTGTAACGTTGTGAACGCGTGCTAATTCTTCTACAACCCAAGCGCCCGCATTGTGACGAGTTCTGGCGTATTCTGGTCCTGGATTAGCAAGACCAACAAGAAGTTTGATTTGTTGACTCAAGGTTAGGATCTCTCTGGAATCTCAAAAAGCGCAGTATGATAGCACAGAAAACTCGCGGTGGGCGACCAAGGGATTTTCTAGTTATCAGTACAAATAAAAAAACACCCCAAAGAGGGGTGCTTTTGAAATCAGTGTAACTGAAATGTTCGTATTAGTTGAACATTGCAGAGATTGACTCTTCGTTGCTGATACGACGAATCGCTTCAGCCAGCATGCGAGATAGGCTTAGTGTTGTCACTTTACCTGTTGCAGCCATCTCTTTAGACAGAGAGATAGAGTCAGTTACGATAACTTGGTCAAGAACTGAGTTCTTGATGTTATCCGCAGCGTTGCCTGAGAATACTGCGTGAGTAGCGTAAGCGAATACACGCTTAGCACCGCGCTCTTTTAGTGCTTCAGCTGCTTTACATAGTGTGCCACCTGTGTCGATCATGTCATCAACGATCACACAGTCACGACCTTCAACATCACCGATTAGGTTCATTACTTCAGAAACGTTTGCACGTGGACGACGCTTATCTACGATTGCGATGTCGATGTCGCCTAGTGCTTTTGCTGTTGCACGAGCACGAACAACGCCACCTAGGTCAGGAGATACCACTACAGGGTTATCTAGACCGCGAGCCTGCATATCTTCAAGTAGCACTGGCGTGCCGAAGATGTTGTCTACAGGTACATCGAAGAAGCCTTGAATTTGCTCTGCGTGTAGGTCGATAGTTAGAACGCGGTCAACACCAACGTTAGATAGGAAATCAGCAACAACTTTTGCAGTAATTGGCACACGCGCAGAACGTACACGACGGTCTTGGCGAGCGTAGCCGAAGTAAGGGATAACTGCAGTGATACGGCCTGCTGAAGCACGGCGCATTGCATCAATCATAACAACCAATTCCATTAGGTTGTCGTTAGTCGGTGCACAAGTGGATTGAATGATGAAAACATCGCTACCACGAACATTCTCATTGATTTGAACTGCAACTTCGCCATCAGAAAAGCGAGAAACAGATGCATCACCAAGAGAGATGTAAAGACGATCAGCAATACGTTGGGCTAGTTCAGGTGTTGCGTTACCAGCAAATAGCTTCATATCAGGCACGGTGGAAACCTCGGGTTTGCGTCCAGTTTAAATAGGTCGGTGTGAGGCTGATTGGTATTCAGCCAAAGTCTCTTTTAATGGCGAAATATTGCGCCCTTGAGCGATAAATGCCGAGACTTTATCAGAGAGTTGTGCAAGGATAGTTTCTGCTTCAGATTTGCTCGAAAATTCAGCAAAAACGCAAGATCCTGTCCCCGTCAATCTTGACGGCGCGTATTGTAGCAGCCAAGAAAGTTGCTTATCAACCTCTGGGTAGAGCATTCGTACAATTTTTTCGCAATCGTTTACGCTTGGCGTATTTAAAAGTGTTTCTAGATCTCGTTTTGGGGTGTTTCGCGTCAGATCTGGATGACAAAAAACGTCGACGGTTGCAATAGATACATTCGGTCTGACGACTAAATACCATTTTTCTTCGGGATAAGCAGGAGAGAGTTTTTCACCAACACCTTCAGCAAAAGCTGCAAATCCGCGCACAAATACGGGCACGTCTGCGCCTAGTTTTAAACCTATTTCAGCCAGTTCGTCGTCAGTTAGATTCAGTTGCCATAAGTAATTCAGTGCCACTAATGCTGTAGCTGCATTCGATGAGCCCCCACCAATGCCTCCACCCATAGGCAGCACTTTCTGTAGCTCAATATGCGCGCCAAAAGGGCAGTTTGAGTAAGTTTGAAGCGCGGTTGCTGCTTTCCAAATTAAATTGTCTTGAAGGGGCACACCTTCTATGTCTGGAGAAATCGTAATATCACCAGAATGGTTCGCTTGAATGGTGAGCTCATCGCCGTGATCGACGAATTGGAATAAGGTTTGTAACTCGTGGTAGCCATTCTCTGTACGGCCGTTGATATATAGAAAGAGATTCAATTTCGCTGGTGATGGCCAGCGTGTTGAAAGTTCAATCATTGGGTGATGTTCCATTTTGTGATCACTAGATTTATTTTGACATCAGCTGTGGTGAGTTTCAGCTTATTTGGCAGAGGGAGAGACTGTTCATGCCATTGAACGTCGCCATATCGTTGATATGCAATGCTCCAATCATTTAAACCAATTTGTTTGTTTAACGCTTGCAGTGTATTGGTTGGAGACAGTTGGAATTTGTCGGCATCGGTCGGTAGACCTAATAGCCAGTCAGGCATGTGATCGACGGGCATCATCAACCCTGTAAGACGGTAAATCAGCTGGTTAGCACTGCGAGAAGAAAGGACCTGATCATCGTAAGTTTCTACTGTGGCGCCTTGTGGGGTGATGGTGAGCTTTAATGCCGTTTGTCCGAGAATCGTTGTTAAACGCAACTGGCTTAGTGCTGAAGAATGTTTCCAGTAGAAGTTTAAATTTTGTCTTTGGTCTGGGCCAATATAACCAAGTTTCCCCGTTGCTTGAAAATCTTGGATGGTTTCGAGTCGCTGCTCATGAGCTTGCCATTCAACGCTGGTAACACTTTCAGGAACGGACGAACAACCAGCGAGCAGTAAGCTCGACAAGAAAAAAAGAATAAAGGAGCGTAACGTCATGTTTGATGGCTTATTAATCAGTTTCATCGGGAATCGCTCACAACTATAGCATTGAAAAGTCGCACTTAGGAAAACAAATCCGGCTTACCCTTTCAATAAATGCGTGCTTACAGTAAAATTCTGGACCTATTTTATAACCTATCCCAGAGATACCACGTTAGATGTCCTTGCTTGCTATTGGAATTAATCACAATACAGCGTCTGTCGACTTGCGAGAGAAGGTGGCGTTTGGTCCGGATAAACTCGGCCCTGCACTCGAGCAACTTAGAGAGCACGAAGCAGTTAACGGCAGTGTGATTGTTTCAACCTGTAACCGAACTGAGTTGTACTGCGATGTTAAGCAAGGAGCGCGAAACAAGTTGATCGATTGGCTTGCTCAATTTCATCAAGTGAGCCGCGAAGATTTAATGCCGAGTTTGTATGTTCATGAAGAACAAGCTGCAATAAAGCATTTGATGCGCGTATCGTGCGGTCTTGACTCTCTGGTGTTGGGTGAGCCTCAAATTTTGGGGCAGGTAAAGCAAGCATTTTCTGACTCGCGAGATCATAAAGCTGTCGATGCCTCGATTGATAAACTGTTTCAAAAGACGTTCTCAGTCGCCAAACGGGTGAGAACAGAGACAGATATTGGTGGTAATGCCGTGTCCGTGGCTTATGCGGCATGTACACTGGCAAAACATATTTTTGAGTCGTTATCAGATTCAACCGTGCTTTTAGTTGGTGCGGGTGAGACGATTGAATTGGTCGCGAAGCATTTAGCGTCCAACGGTTGCACAAAAATGATTGTCGCGAACCGCACTAAAGAGCGCGCGCAAGGCTTAGCGGACCAATTTGGCGCAGAAGTGATCAGTTTGAACGAAATTCCTGAACATTTGGCGAAAGCGGATATTGTGATTAGCTCAACGGCGAGCCCATTGCCTATTATTGGCAAAGGTATGGTCGAAACGGCTCTAAAGCAGCGCCGGCATCAACCTATCTTGTTGGTCGATATTGCGGTGCCGCGAGATGTGGAGTCGGAAGTCGGTGAACTGAACGACGCATATCTGTATTCTGTTGATGACTTGCAATCTATCATCGACAGCAACATTGAGCAGCGTAAAGTCGAAGCGATTCAAGCTGAAGCGATTGTTAGTGAAGAAAGCGCTGCATTTATGACATGGTTGCGTTCACTGCAAGCCGTCGATAGTATTCGCGACTATCGCAAATCAGCCAACGAAATTCGTGAAGAGTTACTGAGCAAAAGTTTGCAATCTTTAGCGGCAGGCGCAGATCCGGAGAAAGTGCTGCGCGAGCTGAGTAATAAACTCACCAACAAACTGATTCACGCTCCAACTCGCGCATTGCAAAGTGCAGCTGAGCAAGGCGAACCAGCAAAATTAACGATTATCCGCCAAACACTTGGCTTGGATGATCTATAACTCACGCTTTTTATTAAGAAAACGACACTATGAAAGCCTCTATTCTGACTAAGCTAGAAACGCTAGTAGAACGTTACGAAGAAGTTCAACATCTTCTTGGTGATCCTGATGTAATTGGAAATCAGGACAAATTCCGTGCTCTATCAAGAGAGTACTCTCAGCTAGAAGAAGTAACCAAGTGCTTCCAAGCTTATCAACAAGCACAAGAAGATCTTGTCGCCGCTGAAGAGATGGCAAACGAAGACGACGAAGAAATGCGTGAAATGGCGCAAGAAGAAATCAAAGAAGCGAAAGCGACGATTGAGCGTCTTACTGATGAGTTACAGATTCTTCTTCTGCCAAAAGATCCGAACGATGATCGTAACTGTTTCCTAGAAATTCGTGCAGGTGCGGGTGGCGACGAAGCGGGTATTTTCGCGGGTGATCTATTCCGTATGTACAGCAAGTACGCAGAAAAGCGTGGTTGGCGCATCGAAGTCATGTCTTCAAACGAGGCAGAGCACGGTGGTTACAAAGAGATGATCGCGAAAGTAAGCGGCGACGGTGCATACGGCGTGTTGAAATTTGAGTCAGGCGGTCACCGTGTACAGCGTGTTCCTGCAACTGAATCTCAAGGCCGTGTGCATACTTCTGCTTGTACAGTAGCAGTAATGGCGGAAATCCCTGAAGCGGATCTGCCTGAAATCAAAGCAGCAGACCTGAAAATCGATACGTTCCGTGCATCTGGCGCGGGTGGTCAGCACGTTAACACCACGGATTCTGCAATCCGTATTACCCACTTACCAACGGGTACGGTAGTAGAGTGTCAGGATGAGCGTTCACAGCACAAGAACAAAGCGAAAGCAATGGCGGTTCTTGCTGCTCGTATCGTTCAAGCGGAAGAAGAGCGTCGTGCCGCAGAAGTGTCTGATACACGTCGTAACCTTCTAGGTTCTGGTGACCGTAGTGACCGTATTCGTACATACAACTACCCACAAGGTCGTGTGTCTGATCACCGTATCAACCTGACCATCTATCGTTTGAACGAAGTGATGGAAGGTGACCTGCAGAGCTTGATTGATCCTGTGATTCAAGAGCACCAAGCAGACCAACTTGCGGCGCTCGCAGAGAACGGCTAATCGATGAGCCAAGTTCAATCGATTGAGCAAGCACTGAAAAGTGCGACGGCGAAACTGGCAGAAGGCGGCAAAGAGTCGCCTTCTCTCGATGCAGCTGTACTCCTTTGCCATGTCCTTGGCAAACCACGAACTTACCTGCTGACCTGGCCAGAAAAAGCGTTAGAAGCAGAGCAAAAATCTCAGTTTGATGCTCTACTTGAACGACGTTTAACTGGTGAACCCGTCGCTTATATTATTGGTGAGCGAGAGTTTTGGTCTTTACCGTTTAAAGTTTCTCCTTCTACCCTGATACCTAGACCGGATACAGAACGTTTGGTCGAAGTTGCACTCGATAAGACCTACGAGCAAACTGGGCCTATTTTAGATCTTGGAACGGGGACGGGAGCTATCGCCATCGCGCTTGCATCTGAAATGCCAAAGCGTCAAGTGATGGGCGTAGACCTTAAGCAAGAAGCGAAAGCACTTGCAGAGTACAATGCTGAGCAGCTAAACATCAAAAATGTGACCTTTGCTCAAGGCAGTTGGTTTGAGCCTATTACAGAAGGTACGAAGTTTGCTTTAATTGTCTCCAACCCGCCATATATTGATGAAAAAGATCCACATTTATCCCAAGGTGATGTGCGCTTTGAGCCAAAATCTGCATTAGTTGCTAAAGAGAATGGCTTAGCTGATATTCGTCATATCTCGGATCTTGCTCGTCAGTATCTTGAAGTGGGCGGTTGGCTGGCATTTGAACATGGTTATGATCAAGGTGAGGCGGTGCGTGAGATAATGCGTGGCTTTGGTTACCAACAGGTCGCTACGGAAAAAGATTATGGCGGTAACGATCGAGTAACACTTGGTTGTCTGGCCAGTTAATCATGGAAGTCAGCAAACACTAACTAAAAAGAGAAGAAAAATGTACGTAGCTCTAAAACACATACACTTAGTGACGATCGCTCTCAGCGCGACGCTACTATCGATCCGATTCGTGTTAATGATGATGAACTCACCGAAGCGAAATAATCGCTTTTTGAAAGTGTTTCCCCACATCGTTGATACTGCATTGCTAGTGTCAGGTATCGCGCTTATTTTCATTACGGGTTTCATCCCGTTTACCGATGCCGCACCGTGGTTAACAAACAAAATCACCTGCGTACTGGCGTACATTGCGCTTGGATTCTTCTCATTGAAACTTGCGAAAAACAACCTACTGAAGATATTTGGCTTTTTCGGCGCATTAGGTTGGTTGGTCATGGCTGCAAACATTGCTGTGTCTAAGAGCCCTACGTTATTTGGATAGACGTCATGTTAGAGTTTTTTGACGAAGATTTTGACAATATACCGTTGGTGGAAGGTGCGCTTGAGCTAAACAAAGCGATTAACCCAGAAACCAAAGTACATTGGGCGAAACAAGAGTTAGAGCGTCTTTACAAAGATGCAGAAGCCACGCTTGTTCATGAAACCGATGAAGAGCAACGATTTGATGCATTCCTACGACTGTTTTTCCACGAGTGGGGATTCAAAGGCGACGAGCAGGAATACTTTATTTCGGACAACAGCTTCATCGATAAAGTGTTGGAGCGCAGAAAAGGTATTCCTGTGAGCTTAGGTTCGATTTTGTTATACCTAGGCAAAAAGCTGGGTTTCCCGCTGAAGGGAGTTACTTTCCCTACTCAGTTCTTGTTAAAAGTCGACTGGATGCATAAGAAGCCAGACTACATCAATCCATTTAATGGTGAGTATGTAGGTGAAAGGATTCTTCAAGCTTGGCTTATTGGCCAGGAAGGACCGCTAGCTCAGCTAAAGCCTGAACATTTTGAGGAAGCTGACAACCCAACAATTATTGGTCGCTGGTTGGCATTGATTAAAAGTGCGATGTTGCGTGAAGAGCATTATACGTTGGCATTACGTTGTACGAATCTTGCTCTAACGTTTGTGCCAGATGATCCATACGAAATTCGTGACCGTGGTTTTATTTTCCAACAGCTAGAGTGCCCTCAAGTAGCGGTATCAGATTTTCAGTACTTTATTGACCAATGCCCTGACGATCCGGCTTCCGAGCTACTAAAATCACAAGTTAATGTGATGAGTGAAACGCACGTCACACTTCACTAATTTTATCGATGTGCCGAACTGTGGCGTATCGTGGACAGAAAAAGAGAATCAAAATGGAACAGAAAATCGTTAATATCGGCGACATTCAGGTTGCTAACGACAAGCCATTCACCCTATTTGCAGGTATGAACGTTCTTGAGTCTCGTGATCTTGCGATGCAGATCTGTGAGCACTACGTAAAAGTAACGGAAAAACTTGGTATTCCTTACGTATTTAAGGCGTCGTTTGACAAAGCAAACCGCAGTTCTGTTCATTCATACCGTGGTCCAGGTCTGGAAGAAGGTATGAAAATCTTTCAGGAGCTGAAAGACACTTTTGGTGTAAAGATCATCACGGACGTTCACACTGAAGCACAAGCTCAACCCGTCGCTGACGTGGTAGACGTTATTCAGCTTCCTGCATTCCTAGCTCGTCAAACTGACCTTGTTGAAGCTATGGCCAAAACAGGTGCGGTTATCAACGTGAAGAAACCTCAATTTATGAGCCCAGGTCAAGTGGGTAACATCGTTGAGAAGTTCGCAGAATGCGGTAACGACAAGATCATCCTATGTGAGCGCGGTTCTTGCCACGGCTACGACAACTTAGTGGTTGATATGCTTGGTTTTGGTGTGATGAAAAATGCTTCGAAAGGTAGCCCAATCATCTTTGACGTAACGCACTCACTACAAATGCGTGACCCATCAGGCGCAGCATCTGGCGGCCGTCGTGAGCAGACAGTTGAACTTGCAAAAGCGGGTCTAGCGACAGGCATCGCAGGTCTATTTATCGAAGCGCACCCAAACCCAGACCAAGCGCGTTGTGATGGCCCATCTGCACTGCCTCTAGACAAGTTAGAGCCATTCTTAGCACAAATGAAATCGCTTGATGATCTGATCAAGAGCTTTGCAGATATCGATATCAAGTAAACGCCAGATGACTGGTGGTAACAAATACTATAGCCAACCGAGTGTTGGCTATTTTTTTATCTGAAAAGCCGTGAATTCTCAAACTTGTTACTGATGAATTTGTTATTGCTAAACAATGCATCATAATTATTAAATCAATGTGTTAGGGTGCACGTGGTTTTCAAATAGATCCAATGCTTAAAATGTGCATCAGTAATCCCAATAAGAAAAAGGTAAATAAATGAATCAGCGTCTGATGATCAAAACTGTTTTGAGTGCCGCTATCTTGGCCTCGTTAGCTGGGTGTGCTACGCAACCTGCACCAGAATGGAATGCCGATACAACCTATAAATTGACCGTATTGCACACTAACGATCATCATGGTCGCTTTTGGCAAAATCGATACGGTGAATATGGCATGGCGGCGCGTAAAACGTTAATCGATGATTTGCGCGAAGAAATACAGGCTGAGGGGGGCAGCGTGTTACTGCTTTCTGGTGGTGACATCAACACAGGAGTACCTGAGTCTGATTTACAAGATGCCGAGCCGGATTTCAAAGGCATGAGCAAAATTGGTTACGATGCGATGGCTCTAGGTAATCATGAGTTTGATAATCCATTGGACGTGCTATTCAAGCAGCAAGAGTGGGCAAACTTTCCGATGTTGTCTGCCAATATTTACGATAAAAATACTGGCAAGCGTTTATTCCAACCATACGCGATGTTTAACAAGCAGGGCATTAAAATTGCGGTCATTGGTCTTACAACCGAAGACACAGCGAAACTTGGCAACCCTGAATTCATTGAACAAATTGACTTCCGTGACCCGAAAGAAGAAGCCAAGAAGTTGATTGCAGAACTGAAAGAAACAGAGTATCCAGATCTGATTTTTGCTGTCACGCATATGGGACACTATGAAAATGGTAATAGAGGCATCAATGCTCCCGGCGATGTGGCGTTAGCTCGTTATTTGAATGACGGCGATCTCGACATGATCGTTGGAGGACACTCACAAGAGCCTGTTTGTATGGAAGGGCCAAACGTTATCAAAAAGAACTTTAAACCAGGTGATGAATGTCAGCCCGATAAACAAAATGGTACCTTTATTGTTCAGGCACATGAGTGGGGGAAATATGTGGGACGCGCCGATTACGAGTTTCGTAATGGCGAACTCTCGATGGTGAGCTACGATCTGATCCCAGTAAACTTGAAAAAGAAAGTTAAAGTTGATGGTCAGTCGCAACGAGTCTTGATCCAAGAAGAGATTAAACAAGACGAAGCGATGCTTGAGTTTCTTCGTCCTTATCAAGAAAAAGGTCAGGGCAAACTAAACGTGAAGATTGCAGAATCTAACGGTAAGCTTGAGGGTGACCGCAATGTGGTTCGTTACCAGCAAACAAACTTAGGTCGATTAATTGCAACGGCTCACATGGAACGTGCGAAAGCAGATTTCGCCGTAATGAATTCTGGTGGTGTTCGAGATTCGATTGCTGCGGGTGATATTACTTATAAAGACGTGCTCACTGTTCAGCCATTTGGCAATATGGTTTCTTACGTTGATATGACGGGTAAAGAGGTATTAGATTATCTAAATGTCGTTGCAACTAAGCCTGTTGACTCTGGTGCTTATGCACAGTTTGCCGGCATTGCGATGAGTATCAATAATGGTGAGGTAACCAATGTGTTTATTGGTAATAAGCAACTTCGCTTAGATGGTAATTACCGCTTTACCGTACCAAGCTACAATGCTGCTGGTGGAGATGGTTACCCTAAAATCGACGATCATCCAGGGTATGTAAATACAGGTTTTACCGATGCTGAAGTTTTGAAGGATTATTTAGAAACACACAGCCCTATTGATGTTAATGAGTATGCCCCTTCAGGTGAAATCACGTATTTAGTTGATACGGCGATTGATCAGTAACCCAACAGAGAAAAAGCGATTGACTCAAACTCGCTGATATCATTAACTAAAAGCGCAGATCCAATTCAGTCTGCGCTTTTTGTTTTTATGAGGAGAATCTTGATGACTCCGGCCATTAGTCTTGCGAAAAAGAAAAAAATTCCACACACCATCCATCAATATGAGCACGATCCTAGAGCCGATAGTTATGGTTTAGAAGCTGCTGAAGTGCTAGGACAGGATCCGAAAACAGTATTTAAAACCTTGTTGTTCTGCTTGAACGGGGAGCCAAAGAACCTTGCGGTTGCGATTATCCCTGTTGATCAAAAGCTGAACCTAAAACTGGCAGCGAAAGCAGCGAAGGGCAAAAAGGCCGATATGGCTGATCCGGAAATCGCGCAAAAGACCACAGGTTATGTCGTTGGTGGAATTAGCCCACTAGGGCAGAAGAAAGCCTTACCTACTTTTTTGCACGAAAGCGCAGCAGAGCAAGACACAATCTGTGTGAGTGCTGGTAAACGTGGTTTAGAAATTGAGTTAGCCCCGAGAGATTTGCTGAGCTTAACTCGCGGTCAGTTTGCACCTCTTTGTTTGTAAACTCATGACAAATAAAAAGGACGCTCATGAGCGTCCTTTTTTGATCTTGCCTGTCAGTTAAGCGTTACTTCTTCAGACTCAATGTACCACCAGTGCGTTTAGCTGGTTTACTTGGTTTCGCGGCATTTGGGTTCATGTAATGCTGCTTGGGCTTACTCGGTGATTGAGGCTTGTTTGCTGAATGCGTATTGCTCGATGCATCTGGTTTACGGTGCGATTTACCATGCTCGCCTTGCGGTCTGCTGCGTTCACCTTGTGATTTCGCTTTGTAATGTTCTTTAGCTGGACGTCCGCCTTCATCATCACGCTGACGACGCTTTTGTTGACCTTTTTTCGAGTTTGGTGCATGACGGAATTCATCAGCATTGTTACCGCGGAAAGTTCGTGTCTTCTGGTTACGACGAGCAGTAGAATCTTGGTTTTCTTCACGGCTATCAAACAGCTTCGCGTCGGTCGCTTTACGAATGTTGCGACCTCTAGAGTCTGTTTTTGATGCTTCTTCTGTACCTACCGAGCCTTCACACATTGCTAGGATCTCTGCCACTTCTTCGTCACTTAGATAACGCCATTTCCCATTGGGAATACCATCAAGAGAGATATTCATGATGCGTACGCGACGCAGCTTGAATACTTCATAGCCCAGCGCTTCACACATGCGACGGATCTGACGGTTAAGTCCTTGAGTGAGCACAATACGGAAAGAGAATTTAGTTTCTTTCGTTACCTTACAAGGTAGGGTGACTGTGTCGAGAATCTTAACGCCACTCGACATCTGTTTGAGAAACTCGCCTGTAATTGGCTTGTCCACGCGTACGACGTACTCTTTTTCGTGGCTGTTGCCTGCGCGAAGGATTTTGTTCACGATGTCGCCATCGTTGGTCAAAAAGATCAGACCATCAGAGGGTTTGTCTAAGCGGCCGATCGGAAAGATACGTTTTTGGTGGCCGATGAAATCAACGATGTTTCCAGGGACGTCTCTCTCAGTTGTACAGGTGATGCCTGTTGGTTTATTGAGAGCGATATAAATCGGCTTCTCTTTTGCTGCCACTGGCTTACCATCCACACAAACATCATCACCAGGTAGCACTTTTGTCCCCATTTCAGGTTTGTTGCCATTAATGGTGACACGGCCTTGCTCAATCAGTCTGTCTGCTTCACGGCGTGAGCAAAACCCCGTTTCACTGATGAATTTATTTAATCGTTTAGCGTTGTCTTGTGACATTTTTGTCTCCTAACGTTTCACAACGGCGAATGAAGCTCCCTTCCTTTAAGGGGAAGGAAGAATAAGGGCGGGCATTCTAGCATTAGGGTGAAATTTAGCCTAACCGTTTTTGGTGACGTTCGCGGGTTTCTAATTTCTTTTCCGCACTTTTTCTAAGTAGGACGTAAACGGCTCCAGTTCCACCGTGAAAGCGTTGCGCACTATGGACGCATTGGACTTCCTTTATTTGTCGTAGCCAACTGCTAACAAAGCTCTTCATCATTGCAGGTGGATTTGAGCGTTCTCCTCGACCATGGACGATAACGACCGTTCTAATGTCCATTGATAGGCATTGCTTTAAAAACGTCACGACTTCATCACGTGCTTCTTTCAATGTTTTACGGTGCAAATCCAAGCGAGCTTGGATTGGATACTTACCAAGGCGAAGTTTGCGGTAAACCCCGTCCTGTACACCATCACGTTTGAACTCAACAAAGTCCTCTGGCTTGAGCATTTCAGCGTGATCAAGTGATAGGTATTCTGGGTCATCTTCCGTTAACCAGATTGCTGCTTCGCGTTTTGCGAGCTGTGCTTCTGTTACTTGGTGTACTTTTTTGTGTTCGGTGGTGTCTTGAGTGATTGGCTTTACATCGCCCATCATCTGTTGAAATAGATCAAAATCGTCGTCGTGAGACATAGCAGTAATCTCATTAAGAACAGGGAAGAATAATAGGATTATATCAATGAGTGGTGCATTGAGATCAAATAAAAAACCGGAGTAGGCAAGTAACCGACTCCGGTGCAAAGCGTTTCTAGAGCTAAGCGAGATCTAGTGAGGAGATTTGTCGTTCATGATCTTGTATATGAAGAAACCGCCGTAAAATAACATCAGACCAATTGCCCCAAAAATTACTATCATTGACGATAGACCCACTGCATTACCAAATAGGAGATCAAGCCAAAAGTCCATACGTTTCCTCCAAGATGTTCCCGACAGGAATAAACTAAATGGCGGTGTCTTGTTGCACACTGATCTGGATCAATTATGTTGCTAAGGTTAATAAACGGTATTTTGTTGTGAGTTATCAGTCACATTTTACGTGCTAGTGTTCAGTTATTCATCAAACGAATTAAGACCTAAGGTTTTTTTGTAAAAAGCACTTGCGCCACAGTTCAGAATCCGTAATATACGCATTCGTTGACGGGGACAATTCCTCAGTTAAACATCTCGGTGAATAGCGCAGCTTGGTAGCGCATCTGGTTTGGGACCAGAGGGTCGGGGGTTCGAATCCCTCTTCACCGACCACTTTTAGAAAGCCTGCTCAATGAGCAGGCTTTCGTCGTTTTTAGCGCTAGTAATTTTAGACTTCAATAGTATCGAATCAAATTGGGGTTCGCCTGATGTTCGAATATGGCACTTCACCGACACGTATTGAGAGGAAGGCTCTACAGAAATGTAGGGCCTTTTCATTTTTTAGAGTGAGTAAATTTATTACTTGATGTCACACGAGATAGTATTGATAGGAGTTTCAGAAGTAGTGAAGCAGACATAAGCGGTCTTTGGGTGATTTGGACCAATCTTGACGTAACCCGCTTTTAAATCGTCTTCATCAAACGTTACTGAGTGAGATTTGCTTGTATTTCCATCATAGTAAACCGCTTCAAAGCCTTGGTTCATCATATGTGCAACGCGATTTCGAGTGTGGGCTGTTGAAAACGTGATGTTCGCGCAACGCATCATTGGTTTTTCGGTAATAAGAAATTGACCACTCTCTTTATCTAAAACACCGCCTTTTACTTCCGGAGTTATATCAATAGCTTGAAAAGCTTCTACGTTGCATGGCGGTTTAGCATAAGACAGCGAAGAAGTGAGCATAATTCCAATCGTGTATAGGAATAAATATTTAAATTTCATATGAGTTGTTTTGTATCCACTTAGCTTAACGGCGTTTTATAAGAAAGTTTGAATGAATTTTTAAATGGTTGTATTTAAATAATTGTATTTAAATGGCATTTTTCAAACAATCACTAGATATCACAATTTGCTTGGCGCGTCTTACCCAGTGGTTTGATGTTAAATCCCCGATTTTTAAGCAGTTCAATCAGGTTATCTTTACCTACTAAATGCAAGCCACCAACAACAACGGTGAAGCGACCCGATTGTTGAGGTAGAACACTGCCAGTGTCGAGTTTTTTAGCCCAATCTCGATTACGCTCGTATAAAAAGGCTTGGTTAAACTCTTCTGTTGTATGATCGGTCAAAGAGGCTTCGACCAACATGCTACCATCACCACTCTTCCAACTCTCTATCAAGCATTGAACCAACTCTTCTCCGCCATCATATTCTTCAATTGACGAGAGAAGTATCTCTTTACCGCCTTCTGATTGACCTGCGATTAAATCGATTTGGAATTGCACTGACTCTAGTGGAATGACCGGGATTTGCTTTTTATCAGCGAGTCCTATTAGGTGCATGTCGACCCCTTTATCAGAGACATACCCCAGTTTGTTGACTAAAGCGAGTTGGATGGTGAATGCAGCCATCCAAGGTGGGGAATTTAGGAGTTGAGTTTCTGGCAAACCTAAATCTTGGGCAATTTCAATTAAGTGGCGACGTTGAGCTCTGTCTAAAACATCTTTAGAAAGAATGGTTGTTTGTGGGTAAACCAAGCCTTCAGAATTCCTGACGTCTGCTTCAATAATCAACCCTGCGCTTTGGCTTAAATACTGGATGACCGTTCTAGGGAGTGGGTACATCGTTTTATCCCCCACATGTACCGAGCCAATAATCATAAGTTCGGTTTCCCCTTTTTTCGCTAACCAATGCTGTGGCTCTGCATAAGATGAAAAAGGCGTTAAAGTAACAAGTAGAGATGATATGAGCGTCAAGAGACGAAACATAGAATGGTCCTCAGATAAGATACCTTGAAACTTTATACGCAAAATAGCGTGAGGTTAAGTGCAATTTCTCCAATGGTGTATTCGACAAAATCGTCATTTATAAAAATATTGACGAGTTTTGACGACGAATAAATGAGAGTCACTTCACGAAAGGTAAATAGGTAATTCGCTTACTAATGGTTCACAAAATAATTAGGCGTGATCCAAATCTTACAAAATCAGTCGTAACTCATGAATATAAGTGACCTAGATCGCAGCAAACTCGTCAAAACAAGTTGTTCGATTTTTACGTGTATTGTAACTCCATGAAAATTAGGTTTTTATTGTTTTTGCTGAGTGTCATTTTTTGAGCTGGATCACTTCCTATTTCTATTTATTTTACGCTTAGAAATAACAGGTTGTATGTTGAATGTAACGGTTAGGTACCTCGCATTTGAGGGGCCGAGATTTTTATCATTGTCGTTTTGAACCACTGACTTTTTTGGGGAAGTAAGATGTTTAAACCTAGTCTGATTGCTATTTCTGTTATCACTACATTAGCAGGTTGCGCTGCGCTGCAAAGCTCTGAACAACAAGTTGTAAATTCGTTGGCTAATAATCTTGATATTCAATACCAAGTGTTGACTAACCACGGCGCAAACGAAGGTCTTGCTTGTCAGGGCTTAGGGGCTGAGTGGGCGTCTTGTAACAAGGTAAACATGACGTTGGTTAACCAAGGAGAAGCGGTTGACTCAAAAGATTGGGCTATTTACTTCCACAGCATTCGTCTGATTCTGGATGTTGAAAACGAACAGTTCAAAATCTCTCGCGTAACGGGTGACCTACACAAACTAGAACCGACAGATAAGTTTGATGGTTTTGCTGCGGGTGAAGAGGTTGTGCTTCCTCTTGTTGCTGAATACTGGCAGCTATTTGAAACTGACTTCATGCCAGGCGCGTTCGTTGCTGCACCAAATGCAGAGCCTAAGATGATTGCTTCTCTTAACACAGAAGACGTTGCATCTTTCGTGACTGGCCTTGAGGGGAACAACCTAAAACGTACGCCAGATGACAACAACGTATTTGCAAACGCTGTGTCTCGTTTCGAGAAGAACGAAGACCTAGTAAAACAAGACGTATCAACCACGTTACTACCAACGCCACTGTCTGTTGAAGCAGGTAACGGTACGGTAGATATCGCGGCGGGTATTGCGCTGCCTAAAGCCGCTTTCGATGCAACTCAATACGCGGTAATCCAAGATCGTGCAGAAGTGGTAGGTGTGGATGTTCGTGGTGATCTTCCTGTAAGCATCACTGTTGTTCCTGCAGACTTCACCGGTGAATTGGCAAAATCTGGTGCTTACGAAATGAGCATCAAAGGCGACGGTATTGCGATTAAAGCGTTTGACCAAGCAGGTGCTTTCTACGCAGTACAATCTATCTTTGGCCTGGTAGATAGCCAAAATGCTGATTCTCTACCACAACTGTCTATTAAAGATGCGCCGCGTTTTGATTACCGTGGTGTGATGGTGGACGTGGCTCGTAACTTCCACTCTAAAGACGCGATTCTTGCAACGCTTGACCAAATGGCCGCGTACAAGATGAACAAACTACACCTTCACCTAACGGATGATGAAGGCTGGCGTTTAGAAATCCCGGGTCTGCCTGAGCTGACTGAAGTTGGCGCTAACCGTTGTTTCGATTTGGAAGAGAAAAGCTGTTTACTGCCTCAGCTTGGCTCAGGTGCAACGACAGACAACTTTGGTTCTGGCTTCTTCAGCAAAGCAGACTACGTGGACATCTTGAAGTACGCGAAAGCGCGTAACATCGAAGTGATTCCTGAAATCGATATGCCAGCACACGCTCGTGCAGCAGTGGTATCAATGGAAGCACGTTACGACCGTCTAATGGAAGAAGGTAAAGAAGCAGAAGCGAACGAGTACCGCCTGATGGATCCTCAAGATACATCGAACGTAACGACGGTTCAGTTCTACAACAAGCAAAGCTTCATCAACCCATGTATGGAATCTTCAACTCGCTTTGTTGATAAAGTGATTTCAGAAGTAGCAGCAATGCACCAAGAAGCGGGTACGCCGCTAACAACATGGCACTTCGGTGGTGATGAAGCGAAGAACATCAAGTTAGGCGCTGGTCTGCAAGACATTAACGCAGAAGACAAAGTAAGCTGGAAGGGTAACATTGATTTGTCTAAGCAAGACAAGCCATTTGCACAATCACCACAATGTCAGACGCTAATTGCAGACGGTACGGTAAGCGATTTTGCTCATCTACCAAGCCACTTTGCAGAAGAAGTGTCGAAGATGGTGGCAGAGAAAGGCATTCCAAACTTCCAAGCTTGGCAAGATGGCCTTAAGTACAGTGAAGGTGAGAAAGCGTTCGCAACAGAAAACACGCGTGTTAACTTCTGGGACGTTCTTTACTGGGGTGGCACATCATCAGTGTACGAATGGTCTAAGAAAGGTTACGACGTTATCGTTTCTAACCCAGACTACGTATACATGGACATGCCGTACGAAGTTGACCCGAAAGAGCGTGGTTATTACTGGGCGACGCGTGCAACAGATACTCGTAAGATGTTTGGTTTTGCACCAGAGAACATGCCTCAGAACGCAGAAACCTCTGTAGACCGCGATGGTAACGGCTTCACTGGTAAAGGTGAAATCAAAGCGAAACCTTTCTATGGTCTATCAGCACAGCTGTGGTCTGAGACAGTACGTAACGACGAGCAATACGAGTACATGGTATTCCCTCGCGTACTGGCAGCCGCTGAACGTGCATGGCACCGTGCTGATTGGGAAAACGACTACAAAGTGGGTGTTGAATACTCGCAAAACTCTAACCTAGTAAACAAAGTTGCGCTAAACCAAGACTACAACCGCTTTGCGAACGTACTTGGCCAACGCGAACTGGCTAAGCTAGAAAAAGCGGGTATCGACTACCGCCTACCTGTACCAGGCGCGAAAGTTGAAGAGGGTAAACTGGCAATGAACGTTCAGTTCCCGGGTGTGAAGCTTCAATACTCTCTAGACGGCAAGAACTGGCTAACTTACGCAGATAATGCTCGTCCAAATGTGAAAGGTGAAGTGTTTATCCGCTCTGTGTCAGCAACCGGTGAGAAAGCAAGTCGAGTGACCAGCGTGAAATAACTCAATTCTTGTAAGTTAATTTTTTGGCAAAGCCTCAACCTCATGTTGGGGCTTTCTTTATTTTTTGAGGAAATTAAGCGTGATCGATATCTAATTATTTTTCATTGATAAATAAGTTTTTGGTTGTAATGGTCAAGGTTATTGTGAACTGGATCGACTTAATCTGCTAAATATCAATAAATTATCTGTTTACGATCACACTTCTATTTTTTGAATAATTTTATAAAAATACGATAAGTGCCTGTATTTCCCATGTTTTTATCAGGGTTGTTGAGCTTCGGTTTGAACAAGATCACTTTTTAAAATGTTTTATTTTTCATCACGAATTAATTGAAACAATATTGCGAACGCCAAGGAGGCACATTCCAAAGTTTGCGATAAAAGGGAAGAGATGCCCTCTAAAACTATCGCATAACGTGAATAAATAAAGGCAGTAATTATGAAAAACATTTTTGCACTGAGTGCTCTTTCTCTCGCTTTCGCTTCTAGCGCTTTTGCTGGTTCTTCTTACGTAACAGGTAATGTTCAATTCCACGATGATGGTCGAATTCATGGTTCGGACGTTACGTCTACACTGGAAGCTGGTCATACTTTTGATAACCAATTCGGCGGCTTTACGGTTTACACCGAATTTGATGGTATTCAGTTGGGTAAACTGGAAACAGAAAACGGTGGCGCAGGTAACACAACACCAGCAATCACTGTGGGTGGTGAGCAGTCATTTAATATTACCGACCATTTATGGGTTGCCGCGGGTTACCAACACCTGTTCTCTGCTGGCGAGAATGTACAGTACCGTCCATTGGTTAAGATCGGTTACAACTTCGATAACGGCATCTCCTTAAGTAACCGTACTCGTGCGCACATTGATGCGACAGACGCAGATGCGGATACAGATTACCGCATGGACAACCGCATCGGTTACGTGATGAATGAGGATGTGACGCTAAGCTACAACAACGTCTACATGATTGAAGCGGAAACCATGGACCACGAGCTTCGTGCAACGTGGACTCGTAAAGGTGTTCAACCTTACTTTGAGTTCCGTAGTCAAGCACACGGTGCAGAAAACGCGAGTGGTGACAGCCTAGTGAATAACGCTTTTGTATTTGGTGCCTCTTACGGCTTCTAATTTTATATTTGTCTTAACTGTCCATTAAGAAAAAGCCCAGCGGTTTATCTCGCTGGGCTTTGTTTTTATTGGTCGTTGCCTTCGTGGTGGCTATATTCGAACACTTGGCCTTTTTCGTTAAAGGCGTAAACGGTGTAGCTGTCTTTTTTGTCGCCATATTCCATACCAGGGGAGCCCATTGGCATGCCCGGTACTGATAAGCCTTTTGCGTTACGTGGTGGATTTTTCAAAAACGCTTTAATGTCTTCGGCTGGAATGTGACCTTCAAACAGATAGCCGTTGATCTCTGCCGTGTGGCAAGAGTAAAGCTGTTCATTCTTGATGCCTAGATCGCGTTTGATGGCGTTCATGTCATCGTGCAATTTTTCTTCGACCGTAAAGCCGTTCTCTTCCATGTGTTTTGTCCATTCTCCACAACAGCCACAGTATGGCGATTTATGGTTAATGACATCGGCTGCCAATACGTTGGCGGACACGGTCGCAAGCATTGCAAAGGTCAATAGTTTCAACTTCATAATACCCTCAAAAAGAAGTGGTTATTTTACTGAAAACAGTCGTAGTCGATTTGCATTACTAACGACAGTAATTGAAGACAGTGCCATTGCCGCTCCTGCGACAACAGGACTGAGCAAAAATCCAAACGCTGGATAAAGCACACCAGCGGCAACTGGAATACCCAACGAGTTGTAAACAAAGGCACCAAATAGGTTTTGCTTCATGTTCTTAAGTGTAGCGCGAGAGAGTTCAATCGCATGTACTACCGCCATTGGTGACGTGTTCAGGATGGTCATTTGCGAACTTTCAATGGCGACATCACTGCCGCTACCCATAGCAATACCGAGGTTGGATAACGCGAGAGCAGGGGCGTCGTTAATGCCATCCCCCACCATTGCCACGACATGTCCTTGAGATTGAAGTTGCTCAATGTGCTGAGCTTTCTCATCTGGCATTACTTGGGCAATCACTTCATCAATACCAAGTTCTTGGCCGATAGCATTGGCAACGTGTTGGCTATCGCCCGTCAGCATTACCGTTTTGATGCCTTGCGATTTTAATGCAGAGAGCGCTTGTTTCGCATCTGATTTGATCGGGTCGGCAATGGCGATCAGACCGATCAGTTCGCCGTTCAATGCCACAGCTACCGGAGTCCACGCATTTTTTGCGCATTCATCGATGGCAGATTTTAGTGCGCTAGTCTCGACGTTCTCTGCTTGCATAAATTGAAGCGAACCAATGAGCAGCGGTTTATCTTGATACGTCGCCAAAATGCCGCGCCCGCGAACGTTCTCAAACTTGTCTAATGAGACATCCTTTGCGTCGTGTCGTTTGGCGTAATCACATACCGCTTTTGCCAGTGGGTGCTCAGACTGACGCTCTGCCGCATACGCTAAAGCCAATAGATCTTCTTGGCTGGTGGCGTGAGTAAACACTTGCTGAACGCTAGGTTTACCTTGGGTAAGAGTGCCAGTTTTGTCGAACACAACCGTGTCGACTTTGCTTGCCAATTGCAGGGCGTCGGCGTCTTTGATCAGAATGCCGAGCTCTGCGGCTTTACCCACTCCCACCGTGACAGAAAGTGGGGTTGCTAAGCCTAGAGCGCAAGGGCATGCGATGATCAGGACGGTTGTGGTGACCACCAGCATATAACTCGCTTTTGGCTCTGGGCCAACGGCAAACCAAACGAGCGCGGCCAGTATTGCTATGCCAACAACGACAGGGACAAACACCGATGAAATCTGGTCTGCCAGTTTCGCGATGGCTGGCTTACTGCTTTGCGCTGTGCGCACCATGCGGATGATACGAGCCAGCATGGTATTTGCGCCAATGCCCGTTGCCTCAATGACTAATCCACCATCGGTATTTAATGTCCCAGCAGACACTTGAGCCTCTTGCGCTTTTAACACTGGTACTGGTTCACCAGTGAGCATCGACTCATCAATGTATGATTCACCTTGAATCACAACACCATCAACAGGCACTTTCTCGCCTGGTTTGATACGCAGTTTCATGCCTAGCGTGATTTGCTCAACCGCGATTTGTTGGTCGCCTTGTTCCGTGATTACCGTAGCTTGCTGAGGTTGCAGGTTAATCAGAGCTTGTAAGGAACGTGTTGTGTTTGCTTTGGCTTTTGCTTCTATATAGTGCCCAAGAGAAATTAAGCCGATGATCATTGCACTCGCTTCAAAGTACACGTGGCGTGAAGCAAGAGGGAACCAGTCTGGGAAAATCACCACAAGCATCGAATAGAACCACGCTGCGCCAGTACCGAGCGCGACTAACGTGTCCATGGTGGCGCGCTTGTGAGTAGCTGCTAACCAAGCGTTACTGAAGAAGTGTTTCCCTGCTGTGGCAAGAAGGAGTAAACATACGATACCGATCGCGCCCCAAGCTAATTGGTCGTTGGTGTTGCGAATCATCATATTGCCGCCAGCAACGCCCCAAATCATTAAAGGGGCACCGACGACAAGGCCAGCAATAGCATCCAGTTTAAAGCGTTTTTGTTGCTGACGTTGTTGCTGTGCTTGCTTTTCTTGCTGGGTTGCGGCGTCTTGTAGGATCTCTGCTTGGTAACCGGCTTGTTTTACCGATTCAACAATTGCGTTAAGGAGGTCATCAGAGTCTTGGCTTGCGAATACTAGTGCGCTTTGTTCTGCGAGGTTGACCTGTGCTTTCTCAACGCCTTCTACGTTAGTAAGTGCTTTCTCTACTGAAGAGACGCAACTCGCACACGTCATGCCTTGAATCAGCATTTGCAATTGAATACTCGCTGGTGGCACCTGCGTATCTTTAATATTGCTTTGCTTTTCTACCTGTTCGGTCTCTGGTGAGCTTTCGTTCTCTACTTCAACAGAATCAAGGTTGGCGGTATAGCCGAGTGTTGCTATTAAGTCGATCACTTGTTGCTCGGAGAGGAGGGTACGAATCTCTAAGTGCGTTGTTGAAGCCTCAAAAGAAATAACGTCTTGATTAGATTCTAATAAAGATGAAAGTTTTCTGACGCAACCGCCACAGCTTAAGCCTGAAAGGTGTAGTTCGTAGTGATTTCCTGCTTGGTAACCAAGAGATTCAATCGACGAGACGAGCTCTTTAAGAGAAGACTCGGTTTTGACCTCTACTTGCGTCGGGGACAAATTGAGGATCTCCACATCGTGATTTGCATGTAAAGCATTCTCAACTTTTCTCGCACAGCCCATGCAGTTGAGCCCTGATAAAGGTATAACTAACTGATACATAATCTGCACCTCAATAGTAGTGATGCTATGAGCTTAAACCTTCCTGCAAGGGTAAGGTCAATACCCATTTGCTACTCACAACAATTTCGTCAAAATCTCTCGAATCCCACAAGTGCACGGTCATTTTACTTGCGAGTGATCTCAAGGTTTTTTCTCTTTGAATATAAAGTTCCGTTAAAACACCTAAAAGATGAATGAAGTCGCTCACGTTTTTTAGATGCTCTCAATGTCAGTTCAGTGTCAAAACGTACTTTTAACGTTTTTTATTTTTTATATTTGATGTTAAGTAATTGTTTTTTATTGATTTATTTTATTTTTGATCTTCTCATTTTGAAGTCGCTCAGATTGCTGTAGGGAAAGTTTTTTAGTGCGAAAAAAGTTTGTCATATTTGCCCCGTCCAAACACTGTTTCAAGTTCCTGCCATGTCCTAGTTAGTGAATTTGAAAATGGAAAAAACTAAAAATATAGGGGTTTATAATGTCTTACCTAAAGAAAAGCCTACTTGCCACGGCAATTACCGGCATGATGTTCAGTGGTGCTGCATTTGCTGATGGTGCAAACAGTGACGCAGCAAAAGAGTTTCTAACCAAAGATTCATTTTCTTATGAAGTTTACGGAATCATCGCGATGCAGGCCGCGTACCGCGATTACGATTCTGGTAGCAAAGCAACGGACGATGATTTGGGTGGCATGCAGCTAAACAACGAATCTCGTATTGGTTTCCGTGGTAAAAAACAATTTGCTAACTTCGACCCTACTTTTATTTGGCAAATCGAAGGCGGTTATGTAGACCCTAGCTTTGGTGGCGAGGGCGCAGGTCTTGGTGAACGTGACACATTCGTCGGTTTTGAAAGTGCATCTTGGGGTCAAATTCGTCTGGGTCGCGTTTTGACACCTATGTACGAATTGGTTGACTGGCCAGCATCTAACCCTGGTCTCGGCGATGTATACGACTGGGGTGGTGCTATTGGTGGCGCCAAGTACCAAGACCGTCAATCAAACACTATCCGCTGGGACTCTCCAATGTTTGCTGACAAATTCTCCCTAGATATCGCAGCTGGTGCAGGTGATAAAGCAGGTCTAGGTGAAGGGGATGACTACTGGGGTGGTATCGCAGCACACTACAAAATTGGTCCTATCCAGTTAGATGCGGCATATGAAGGTAACCGTAATATCAAGATGGAAAGCCAAACGTGGGAAAACAACACGTACTTGATAGGGGCACAAGGCTGGTTTGATAACGGGATCTCTTTCTTTGCGCAATACAAATACATGGAAGCGGACGCAAGCAATGGTGTGAGTGAAAAGCAAGATGCAATGTCTGCCGCTATCATGTACACCACGGGTGATTGGCAATACAAACTGGCTTACGCCGCTAACTTTGATCTCGAGCGTGATGGTAAGAAAATTAACGATACAGCGGACGATGTGTTATCAGCACAAGTTATGTATTTCGTAGACCCATCGGCAGTGCTGTACGTACGTGCTCGTACTCTAGACTTTGGCGACGGTGCGTCTCAATTAGATAAACCAACAGAAGCACGTTGGAAGTCTGCTGACTACGACGAGTTCTCTGTAGGTGTTGAATACTACTTCTAACTAAAGAAGCAGCTAAAAGGGCGGAAACGCCCTTTTTATCTTGATACTTATTCAAATAAGCCTTTGAAATGACTGGCCTGTAAATTTTAGAGGCTTATCTAAATTGGTATAAAGTGAGAAACCATGATGAAAAAAACAACGACACTTCTCGGACTTTGCGCAATGCTTTCGGCGCCAGCTTTTGCTGCTCAACTCACTCTGCAATCTGAATTAATTCCTCGCGTTCTCAACGGCGAGTTCGTCTACCCTGAGTGGATATCCAAGAACAACAGCATCGAGTTAAAGGATGGGGAAAACCAATTGGCGGTAACGGTTGGACAAATCGTATTTGAAGATGGAAAGCGCCGTAAATTCGATTCGCAGCCGCTGGTATTAGAGTTTGATGCAGAAAAAGACACCGAGCTTTCTCTGACTTATCAAACATTCCGTACTATTGAAGAGGCGAGAGCCTTCGAACTCGATCCTAAAGTGGTATTGAAAGACAAAAACGGAAAAGAAGTGGCATTCTCTATGGTTCAACTTCGTAAAGGTGGTTTGCAAGGTTTTCGTGATTATGAACGAGAAGTTGCCGACTATAATAACGCAATGAATAAAGAATCGACTAAGGCAAGCATTGCGTCTTCTCCAGCGGAAACCAAAACAATCAAAGCATCGTTTAATGAATTGAGCCGTGAAGAGCAGCAAGAATTTATGCAATGGGCAATGCGTAACCTGAAGTAATTTCGTCTCGTGCTTTAACAGTAAATAGCAGGGCTGTGCCTTTTTGGTTCTGCCCTGTTTTTATTTCTGTTGTCAAACCGATTGTAGAATTGACTTACGGTGGTAAAATGTCGCCACTTTTATCCTTGACATTACAACGAGAGATCTCTCGTTGCTCATTACCCCTAAGGAACTCAAATGACGGTTAAAACTCGTTTTGCTCCTAGCCCAACTGGCTATCTACACGTTGGTGGTGCGCGTACTGCACTTTACTCTTGGCTATACGCTAAAAACCAAGGTGGTGAATTCGTTCTACGTATCGAAGATACAGACCTTGAGCGTAACTCTCAGGAAGCGGTTGATGCAATTCTTGAAGGCATGGAATGGCTAGGCTTGGAGTGGGATGAAGGTCCTTACTACCAAACTCAACGTTTTGACCGTTACAACGAAATGGTTGATAAGCTTCTTGCTGAAGACAAAGCTTACAAATGTTACGCGTCTAAAGAGCTGCTAGATGAAATCCGTGCAGAGCAAGAAGCAAATAAAGAAATGCCTCGCTACGATGCTAACCATCCAAAAATCAAAGCAGCAAACGAAGCGGCAAAAGATGGCGATCCATGTGTTATCCGTTTCCGTAACCCGAAAGAAGGTAGCGTAGTATTTGATGATCAAATCCGTGGTCGCATTGAAATCCGCAACGATCAAATGGATGACCTAATCATTCGTCGTACTGACGGTTCACCTACTTACAACTTCTGTGTAGTAGTGGATGACTGGGACATGGGTATCACTCACGTTGTTCGTGGCGAAGACCACATCAACAACACGCCTCGTCAAATCAACATCTACGAAGCACTAGGTGCGCCAGTACCTACATTTGCACACTGTGCAATGATCCTGGGTGATGACGGCGCGAAACTGTCTAAACGTCACGGCGCTGTATCAGTCATGCAATACCGCGATATGGGCTACCTGCCTGCGGCACTAAACAACTACCTAGTGCGCCTTGGTTGGTCTCATGGGGACCAAGAAATCTTCTCTCAAGAAGAGATGATCAATCTATTTAGCCTAAACGCAGTATCTAAGTCAGCGTCTGCTTTTAACACTGACAAACTGCAATGGTTGAACAACCACTACATCAAGAACTCAGACCCTGCGTACGTTGCTGAGCATCTACAATGGCATCTAGATCAACAAAAACTAGACGTAACGAATGGTCCTGCTATCACTGACGTGATCAAGCTAGTGGGTGAGCGTTGCAACACACTAGTTGAGCTAGCTGAGCAAATCCGTTACTTCTATGAAGATTTCTCTGAGTTTGAAGCGGGCGCAGCGAAGAAACACCTACGTGGCGTGGCTAAAGAGCCTCTAGAACTTGCATTAGCGAAAGTGGAAGCACTAACTGAGTGGACGACAGCGAACATCAAAGATGGCGTTATCGCAGCAGTATGTGAAGAGTTGGAAATCGGCATGGGCAAAATCGGTATGCCATTACGTGTTGCTGTAACAGGTGGGGGTCAGTCTCCTTCTGTCGATGCAGTAATGGAGCTGGTTGGAAAAGAGCGTTGTATTGCTCGCATTAAGATGGCGCTTGAGTTCATTGCTGAGCGTGAAGCAAACGCATAATTGCTTTGAACTGAACGTTCTTTTGAATAAATAGTCACAAAGCCGCGGTGAGCAACCGCGGCTTTTTTGTATCTTCAATTTAGATAACGAGAAACTTTCTCTCATATTGGTGAATGAAGAGATGGTTTCACCTGTAATTTACCTCAATATGGATAAGATTTTTTAATCCAAATATCGTTGGCATGAATAAAAAACGAGCGATTATATATCAAATATCTGATTGATTTTTATCCATGTTCCTTAAAGTTCCATTTTGTTTGTCTCATTTTTAATAAAAACCTTTGCTTTAGCTATTTTGTTTCAAAAAACAAAGCAAACGTTTGCTTGGTGATTGCGTGGGGATTTTTTTGCTTAAGATCACATGTTGTCGAGATTTTTGATGACAATAAATTGACAGAATTGGGATTTTTCTCGCGATTTCTTAGCGTTATAGTTCATCCCGTCAGCGATACCGAGATGGCGATATGTATCACTGAACAGGAAATATACGTAAGTTGCTTCCATAAAAAAAATGCATGTGCATAAAAAGAAGCTGACTAAGTATCTCACTCAAGGAATGAATAAAAAGAATTGAAATACAACGTCAGTCAGACGGCGCATTTCGGCATCTAACAAAAGAACTTCTTTAGAGGAATCAATAATGAAAAAATTAGCAGCGGTAATTTCAGCGTCTCTACTTATGGCTTCAGCAGCACAAGCAGAAGTATACGTTGGTGGTAAGATGGGTAAGTCATGGATGGAAGACGCGTGTGTAGCGGGCCAGGCTTGTGACAAAGACGATTCTACTCTTGGCGCTTTTGTTGGTTACGAAATGAATAAATACTTCGCAGTAGAAGCGGGTTTCGACAACATCGGTGATTTTAACCAAACTTCTTTCGGTGGCCACGTAGAAGCAATCACTCTTGCTCCTAAATTTAGCCTACCAATCACTGAAGACATCGCACTTTACGGTAAAGTGGGTGGCGCTTACGTAATGTTTGATGGCAAAGATGATTACTCTTACCTAGGCGCAGCTGGTCTTGAATTCAACCTAAGCCAAAACGTAACAGCTCGTGCGGAATACCAAACACTGACTGACATCAGCAACGATGTAACTCGTGCGACAGGTAACACTGCAACACTAGGTGTTTCTTTCAAATTCGGCGGCAACGATGAGCCAGTAATCGTAGAAGAGCCAGTTGTTGTAGAAGAAGTGGTTGTAGAAGAAGTGGTAGAAGAGCCAGTTGTAGTTACGAAAACATTCGAAACTCAAACAATTGGTACAGGTAGCTTCGATCTAAACAGCACAACTCTAAAACCAGAGAGCGCTGCAAAACTTGATAACCTAGTTGCTTTCCTAAACGAGCACCCACAAGCGAACGTTGAAGTTGTAGGTTACACAGATACGTCTGGTCCAGCAGCTTACAACCTAAAAGTTTCTGAAAAACGTGCTGAGTCTGTTGCTAACGCACTCGTTGAAAAAGGTATTGATTCATCACGTATCCAAGCTCGTGGCGAAGGTGAAAACAACCCAATCGCTTCAAACGACACTCGTGAAGGTCGTCAACAAAACCGTCGCGTAGAAGTCGTTGTTCCAGAATTTGAATACCAAGTTCAGCAATAAGCTCCTATTCGACCGTAGTATAGAAGACTGAAGCTGAAAGCCCCAAAGAGTTCGCTCTTTGGGGCTTTTTATTTCTCTTCAAAAAACTGACTGAAATGTTCAAAGTGGCCAGGTATTACTTAAGATCAATGCTGTTTAAACGCCCCATAAATGTCAGGATCTCCAAGTTATCTTTATGTGCTTCTAACAACGCTTTTTTGGTTTGCATGTAGGCGGCAAGTTTGCCGTACTTACTAATAGAGCGAACCACCGTTTTATATTTATACTCACCGTCATCATTGAACTCTCGCCACTTGGCGATGTAACACGTATCTCGGTTGTCAGGGTTTTCAAGAGTAGGGTTAGGCTTGTGAACGATTTTAGGCTCAACGCTATGTGGAAGCCTAGTCATTAGGTAAGGGTCTTTCAAAAGACGTCGCCAGAATTTGCCCCACATTTGCCGGCCTAACTCGTTTCTCAGCTTAATGGCTTTTTGTAAGCCTTTCTTTTCTCCAATACGAACAAATCCTACCGAGCGGTGTAGTACCGTATCCTCGGGGGTATGGATATGTATCTTAAAGGCTGTCTTGCCTTTAGAAATAAAGCGGTGTCCAGTGTTAGTTATTAAATTGCTCTTAGACATAGTGCTAACTAATAATTTTATTAATAGCTAAAAGGGTAAGCAAAACTCATAGATAATTAAAGTAATAAAATACAAAACTGTAAATAGGGCTTGTTGAAATGATTTCAAGGGGAAGAAGTCAGATCAGTAGAAGGGTTTATCCCGTAACCGAAACACCCGATCCGATCATATTGATTACTGGGAAGATTATCTAACACGGTGTACTAGGGGGAGCAGTGCGAGGCTTGAAATTGAAGATACAAAAAAGCCTTAGCTCAAGTGGGAGCTAAGGCTATGATATGGCGCCCCCAGTAGGATTCGAACCTACGACCTGTCCCTTAGGAGGGGACTGCGCTATCCAGCTGTGCCATGGGGGCGTAATACCAATAGTTGCAGTTCATTGCACTGTTTTACTGAGTTCAAATCTAGCAATCTACCAGATCTGTATCAGCATCACGTTGAACGATTCGCTACGGTCATTGGTATAATCAAATAAGATGCGCTGCCTATGATATTCAAAAGTGAGCATATCTCAAGACTTAATGTTTGCTTTTATAGGATCTTGTTCATTACGTCGCCAATTTGAACGCTAGATGCTAAATTTGGCTGATCAATCGTCAGTTCCGCTTCGTGTTCGTATATGCGTGATACCGTTAATGTAATTTCGCTTTGCGAGACTTTGTTTCTTGGCAATCCATTTTGGTCGATAAACGACGCGGTGTGCCAAAGCTGCAATTTGTCTCCCTCTTTTACGCCGTGCATACGGCCGAGATCCATCGTTACGGTATTACCGAAGACTGCCACAACCTCTGGCAGTGTAATTTTGCAAGATAGCTCCGACTCCAGATCCAACATAATATTGCGACTAACGCGAAGCATCATCTCGCCATAGGTCGATGCCCAAAAACGTGCACTACGAGTGTCCACTTGACTCGTCTTAGCAAATGGCCAACGCGCGACCTCACGGTAGGCTTTGTTGAAGATTTCATGGCCAGTTTTACCATCAAATACTTTCATTTCTAACGCAAACTGACGATTGATGATGTCATCTTGCAATAGTTGAGATTCGACCGTTGCAGTGAGATCGGTAATGACCCCTCCAATGATGTATTGTGCGCCATTGTCTTGCGCGATCATTTGAGTGCGAGCAGGATAGTTGCTGCTTATTGAGTAGTCCGTTGTACCAACAGACACAAAGCTGCGTGAGGTTTGATCAAGTTGACGGTTCACTACGTGGCTAAAATCGTCACCAACTTGATAAATTTGTCCCATCACTGCTTGTTGTGGTGATGCGACCTCAATATTGCCGACCAGCATTGTCTTTTTGTATTGATCGGTGTGGCAACCCGTTGCCGATGGATAAATATCAACGCGGATTTTTACCTCGACTTTACCGCGACGTTTGCGTTCAGACTCCACCAAAATGTAACGGACTTCATGATTGGTAAACTGGTATTCGTTGCGACTTTCTTCTAATAGCGGCATCAAGTTGCTAATACTGCCAATATCTGCGCCCGAAAAATTGACGGCTTTGAACAGCGCGTCTTCCAACGCATGGAGCCTTGCCGTCTCTTCTGAAGAAACGATGGTGGCAACGCCTGTGACTTCATACCAAGATGCCATTACCTTAAAAGGCAGAAGCATCACTAAAGTGATTGAAAACAGACTGTTTAATATTTTTTTCATTGGTTACAACCGTTCGGGTATAAATATTGCTTTAACAAATTCAGTGAAGTTTGGTGGGTTTTTCTTCGTTAGGCAAACAAAGAAAAGCAAAGACTGTTCCAATATTCACTTTCTTGGAAAGGAATTAATAAAGAACGGTATCACCTAAGATTATCTGGAGAATCAAACCATGAAAAAGTGGCTTGTCGCTGCATCGATGATGACGCTTCTGACATCGTGCGCGTACTCACCGATTTACAATGGTAAAGAACCTTACTCGGGAAGCCAGTTCATGCTGATGGATAGTCCGCGTCATACGATGGACTTTTTCATTGAGAGCATGACAGAAGACCTGATGGTTTCTAATGTGGCAGTATCAGCGCGGACACCGATTGCAATTACCTCGTTTGTTGATCTACAAAATATGGATGCAACAAACTGGTTAGGTAACTCGGTCTCTGAAGGTTTTATCCATCAGTTTCAGCGCCGAGGGTTTAAAGTGGTTGATTTCAAAACTACGGGCTCTATTCAAGTGACGCAACAGGGCGATTTTGCTTTAAGTCGTGATTGGCAAGATTTAGCTCAAGAGCAGCAAATTCAGTATGTATTGACCGGAACGATGCTGCGCCAAGAGGGGGGAGTGCTTGTCAATGCACGCGTGGTTGGCATGCAAAGCCGTGTAGTTGTAGCGACAGCGCAAGGTTTCCTTCCGGCTGACCGTATTGGGCGTGACTTAGATACGTTAAATAGCATCCGCACACAAGATGGTGTGTTGATTCGTTCTGACCCTACCATTCGTCAGCCGTACACTGTGATTCTCCGTCCATAGGATAGAAGCATGAAGAAGTTATTATTTATTGTTGCCACACTGATATTGGTTGGGTGTCAGCCATTACAACAGATGCGTCAAGATGAAATCTTAGTGGCGGTGGGCTACGCCAGCGTCAGTGAGCAAACAGGCCGCACAGTAGAAGAAAAGCGTGTACGTGCAATGCGCGCATCAAAAATTGATGCTTATCGTGAGCTAGCAGAGCAAGTTTATGGCATGCGTGTTAGTGGACGTGCAGAGCTGCAAGACCAGCGTTTGGGTATTGAAAGCACCACTGGTGCCGTCGATGGTGTAATTCGTGGTGCAGAAGTTGTGCGTAGTTATCTTGTTGAAGACAGTTATGTGACTGAGCTGCGTCTGGATATCCGTAAGATGGATAAGCTACGTGATTATGGAGAAGTTCAGCAAGTGCCTGAGAAGCGTCAGCAAACTTTGTTTTAAACCATTTCACTAGACAGATAATCTTTTTGAGCGGCTGATTGGTAACAATGAGTCGCTTTTTTATATCTACGTGAGCGCGGGAATTGAGGGTAGGAGTGACGTTTAAGCTTTTATATTGGTGCCAAGCGTCGAGATGGTGTGGGTTTTTCCGCCCGCATTGTAGGTCATGCCAACTTTGCCATGAGTTCGCTGGAGCATGTTGTTGAGTTTATTGAAGCTCAGCTGTGCGCGACTAAGCGATTCGCCATTTACTTGGTTAACTTGTTGACAGTCGAGGACGATCGATTGGATTTGAGCAACAACCTGACTTAGGTGCTCATCTTCAGTAAGTTGATTGACGTGCGGGTGAGAGGCGATTCGCTGATCAGTTGTTCTGAGCTGATCAATGAGCGTCATCTTCTGTTTGGCAATGTTCTCAATCTCGGTAGAGACACGCGCCGTTATTGCTTGTGTTTCTTGGCGTAAAACAGCGGAAAGTGCCTTAGCATTTTCTAGCTGGAAATTAACGAGATCGACTAATGCTGCCATAAAATACTTACCTTCGGCCTAAGTCAGTTAGCTTTTGCCTTGCAATTCGTTTTCAAACTTAATCATGTTGTCAGCCAATTTTTCAGGATCGACTTTGTATGAACCGTTTGTGATAGCTTCTTTGATTGCTGCAACTTTGGCGCTGTCATATGCCGGAGAAGCTGCCATATCCTTCTGGAGTTTACTGACGGCTTTACTTTGCTGGCTGAGTGATACTGCGTCTTGTTGCGCTGGCGCCTTTTTTGATTCTGTCGTGCTGGTAGCATTGGAATCGTTACGTGCAGGTGCGCGACTTGTTGTCGTCATCATTTGCCCTGAACGTATATTATCTATACCTGCCATGTTTAACCTTTGCCTTGTATCGTAATACTGGTATCCAGACTATCGACCAGCGCAAAAATAACTTTAGTCATTTTTTGCATTTTTATTGATCAGTTTAAACACGCTACCAGTGGGTATTAAAAATTAACAGTGATTTCCGCAATGTCAGTCACTATGCCTTCTATTATACGTTGCGACTTATCATTTTTCACTCTTACTTGATCGCCAGCTGAACCATCCTGCAATGCTGTGCCTTGCGTTGTGATCGTCATGCCAGAATTCACCGCTTTGATAATGACCTTTTCATTTCGGCATACCACACAAACATCATTTCTCTCTACGACATCGCCTAAGCGAACATTACGCTTTAGCTTTGCCCCAACCACTTGATCGTAGCTAGAAAATCCATCTTTACGAAAGCGCTGTAGCTCGATCATGGAAGTGGTAACATCCGATGCGCTGACGATTTCTCCTCTCCCTAGTGTTCGTGTAGCGACGATCATTGGTACTGATACCGAGATCCTCACAGGGACATAGACTTTCCAGTCATCCGGTTGGCATTCCACTAACACATTGATGTTACTTCTCGTGCTGCTGGTGGAAGAGGCAGATGTATCTAACGGAACAGGGCAATCCGTTGCTTTTATTCTCGAGTCGATCTCTGCCGCATTAACAGATAGCTCGCCACCATCAGGCTGATCAACCGTAGCAAGAATATGTTGTTCTGCTGCTGTTTTTATTTGCTCGATCTGATTATCTGAAGCTGAATGAACAAAAAAGCTAAACATACTGAGCAAAATGCCGATAGACTTAGCGTACTTTGTAATTAGCGCTCTACATATTGTCATAGTCAATGGTGTCGAAGTGAAAGTGAAATACGCCATACTGTCTCCCTGGTATCGTGCTTGCCAGTGGTAGAGTATCATTTAAAAACAAAAAGTTTGAGATGGAGATGAGCATATGACGGGGATTCTTGACTCGGTGAATCAGCGTACGCAACTCGTCGGTCAGAACCGATTGGAATTATTGACCTTTCGACTGATGGGCCGACAGCGCTACGGCATTAACGTATTCAAAGTGAAAGAAGTACTACAGTGCCCTAAGCTGACTTCAATGCCAAATCTACACCCTCTGGTTAAAGGTATCGCTCATATCCGCGGCCATACCATGTCCGTTATTGATTTGAGCCTGGCAATTGGTGGCCGCCCAACCACTGATTTAGATAAATGTTTTGTTGTTATTGCAGAATTTAACCGTACGATCCAAGCATTTTTGGTATCATCGGTTGAGCGTATTATCAATATGCATTGGGAAGCGATTTTGCCACCGCCAGACGGCGCAGGTAAAGCGCACTACTTGACTGCCGTTACAAACATTGACAATGAGCTGGTTGAAATCCTTGACGTTGAAAAAATCCTGGCAGAAATTGCGCCAGTTGATGAAACGATGGATTCCGCTATTGGCGAAGAAATCGCACAAGCAGAACAAGAAAAGCCTATTGTACGCCGCATACTGATTGCTGATGACTCGACGGTCGCGCGTAAACAGGTAGAGCGTGCGATTACATCCATCGGTTTTGAGGTCGTATCTGTCAAAGACGGCAAAGAAGCGTACAATAAGTTGATTGAAATGGCTCAAGAAGGCAATATCTACGATCAAATTTCGTTGGTTATTTCCGATATTGAAATGCCAGAAATGGACGGCTATACCTTAACGGCTGAAATTCGCAGACATGCCGATTTGAAAGACCTTTATGTTATCCTCCATTCTTCATTAAGTGGTGTATTCAACCAAGCTATGGTTGAGCGTGTAGGTGCCAACACCTTCATTGCGAAATTTAACCCAGATGAGTTGGGTAACGCGGTTAAATCTGCATTAACACAATAAAAGAGACATTAATGACTGCTATTACAATCAGTGATCAAGAGTATCGTGACTTTAGCCGTTTTCTAGAATCGCAATGTGGCATCGTGTTAGGTGATAGCAAGCAATACCTCGTGCGTAGCCGACTGAGTCCTTTAGTGACGAAGTTTAAGCTCGCATCGTTATCAGATTTGCTACGTGATGTTGTTACAGGGCGTAATCGAGAATTACGAGTCGCCGCTGTGGATGCGATGACGACTAACGAAACCTTGTGGTTTCGAGATACTTATCCGTTCACGGTTTTAGCTGACAAATTATTGCCAGAAGTAGCGGCAAGCAAGCGCCCAATTAAGATCTGGTCTGCTGCCAGTTCATCGGGCCAAGAACCGTATTCTATTGCAATGACGATCCTGGAAACGCAACAGCGCAAGCCGGGCTTGTTACCAAACGTGTCCATTACAGCCACAGATATTTCGGCAAGTATGCTCGAGATGTGTCGTGCAGGGGTGTACGACAACTTGGCTTTGGGTCGCGGGCTTTCACCAGAACGTCGTCGCACCTTCTTTGAAAATGCGGACGGTGGTCGCATGAAAGTCAAAGATAACGTCAAGCGTTTGGTGAACTTTCGTCCACAAAACCTGATGGACAGTTACGCACTGATGGGTAAGTTCGACATCATTTTCTGTCGTAACGTATTGATTTACTTTTCTCCAGAAATGAAATCTAAAGTGCTTAACCAAATGGCGAGCAGTTTAAACCCTGGTGGTTACTTGCTGTTAGGGGCATCAGAGTCGCTAACTGGTCTGACTGATAAATTTGAAATGGTGCGCTGTAATCCGGGCATCATTTACAAGCTTAAATAGCGGTATCTCTTCATTGATAGAAAAGCCTGACTTCGTGTCAGGCTTTTTTGTTTGTTACCTTTCTGCGCCGAGCGCTTCATGTATCACTCAATTAGTTGAAGCGCGTTTTTGCCTTGTGCCCTCAACACGGTGTATCTTTATTAAGTGAGCAAAGTGATACGACATGACATTCCAGTTACTTTGGCTCACTTATTGCTATTTCAATTCACGGTAACCACTAGGTTGGTGTAATGCTTTAGGTTTTGGCATGCTAATTGCTTTTTGGTTATCAATCACGGTCAGTTCTTAATTGTAGAGGCAAACATGGCTATATCTTTTGACAATGCACTAGGCATCCACCAGCACACGGTG
>NZ_JAWOVM010000044.1:0-37465 GCF_033339895.1 Vibrio sp. 1751 | reverse complement strand
AAAAGGAAATGTTCAACTAGATGCTAATACACTGAATCATCAGCAAAATGTGAGAGCAGGCTGTTAAGTTTTTTACAGATGCAAATTTTCTGTCACAGTCGATTTTGTTCACAAATTAAATAATAAAATAGGCGCATAGTGAGAGACTCTGCACATCATTAAAATGTAAATTTTTATGGGATGAGCAAGGGGGGATGATAGGGGATGAGAATGTCTCAGCCCCAAAACCGTGATTAAGTTCTATAAAAATGAGGGCTATATTTTTCTTTTAAAAATAAGCTGCAGTGATGTTGAATAAAATACCGCCATTAAGTCTTCGCAAGCTTCAGATTTTCGCTAAGTGGTCGTTATATAATGAAGGTAGTCGGCGTTATGTCGGCGCGTAATCATAAGATTTCCCTGAAAGGGAGTTGAATTGGGCCCTGAAACCAAAAGAGGCTATTTATGAGTAGTATGGGCATTGCCATTGCGGCAACTGGCCTTTCACTCGTCCTGATATTTGTGTGGATGATCTCGTTGTCGATGCGGAAACAGAGACTCGAGGCAGAGAGGAAAGCTCGCGAAGCCGCTTATCGAAAGGCGATGCATAAAGCGCGAGAGCAAGAGCGTAAAGAGCGAGAGTTCAAAGCAGAAACCGGGCATATCCCCACCATTTTATTTCTAGCGAAAGAAGCCGAAAAGGACAACATTCGTCAAGCGCTGTATTGGTATGATAAAGCCGCTAAACTGGACAATGTGACGGGGATGTACGGCATTGTTCGCTTAAGTGAACGCATGCGCGAAGATGTGATTTTAAAAGAGCAGGCAAACTTCTGGCGTACCGCAATTGCGGGAATGGAAGGAGATACCGAAGCGAAATTTTCGACGGGCAAGGCCTTGGTCTTTGGCCGAGGAACTGAAAAAAATATCCCAAAAGGTAACCAACTGATTGAAACTGCCGCCGAAGAAGGCTGCATTGATGCCATGATTTATATGGGGGAATGGCAGCTTTCACCAGACAATAGTGCAGGACGCAGTGCAGATGCGCTTTACTGGTTTATGAAAGCGGCGGAAAAAGACAGTGCAGATGGCAAGATCCAAGTCGGCTTATGTTACCTAAATGGCATTGGTACAGAAAAAAGCATGGTTAAAGGTTGCTACTGGCTAGAACGGGCCGCGGAAGGTGGCAGTGCTAAAGCGATGTATCATGCTGGCGAAGCGTGGAAGGATAAAGGTAAAACGGGTAATGCAATTGCTTACGTTTGGCTGTTTCTTGCTGCCAATATGGGCTACCAACCTGCGCGTACGTTGCGTGATGAAGTGGCGACCAATATTGGTGTTGATGTTGTCGTTGGATTGCAGTCCATAGCGAAGCCGTTGCAAAGAAAGCTGGCCTCAGGAATGGTGAGAAAGCACTCTATTATTCGAGCCCTTAACAAAGTGTACAAACGCGAAGCGTATTTTCCTGCGGAAGAGGAGCTCAATGCGGTGTTGAATGATGAGAATAAAGACGCCTCCGAAGCTTGGGAGGAGGCATCAACACTAGATTTTCAGCCTAAGATGACAACGGTAACAGCAGAAGACCAGGCAAGCACATCGCCCAACGAAAAAAAACTTTCTAAAGAGGCGCTCGATTTCACTCAAAACTTCCTTCAGCCATAACCTATCTTATCCAGAAGCCTCAAGATTGAGGCTTTTCTTTTGCTCTTTTGCCAGTATCTCTATCAGTCACGACAACAGAATGTAAACTTACTTAAGCAGTCATTTTACTGATGTGCATACTATTTATGCGATTTTTCAACATATTTTTAGTACTTAACTAAGATGGGATCTGTTTACCTTAAAAAAGAGGTTTTTCCCTCTTTATTTACTTCCGCTATTGGGCTTAGATCAAGCCTTTTCAATTGATAGTAATAATGATTGAAGAGCAATACTTGATGCCCCGATTTATAGGTGAATAGTATTCATTACTTTATCTAATAATGTAAATTAAAAAATGTATTATAAATCTTAAATTGTTCTTTTATATTTAGGTGTCGATTATTGATTTTATGATTAATTAGGCGCAAGATAACGTAAAAATAAAATAGCATAGTTAATATGCAGAATTACACTAGGAAGTAACTTTTTCATTACATGTTTCATAATAAATAGAGATAATTGTTTATCTCTGTTTTTATTTATATTAGAGATTTGTGTATGTTGAGAATCATTAGTGCAGATAAATTTATCTCTTCAAGGTTTATCTTAGAGTACAGTAAAGCTGAGTTCGCTTCTTTATTAGGTGTTTCCGTCGCTAAAATAAGTAATATTGAAAGTGGAAAATCTTCAATCCCCCCGGTGTATGATTACGCCATTAATTACTTGTTGAGTGAACATCCATTTAAAGATAGTGCTGTTGATACTTTATGCTCTCATGAAACGTTAAACTTTGCTCGTCGTATTGACGTCAATACCAAAGTAAAACGCTTGTCCTGTAAGCGTTGCGATAGCCGTAGACTGCACGTTATGACTGGCATGAGTGGCTTGTATTTTGTCGAGTGCATGGATTGTAAACACACTATATACTCGTCAGGCATGTCTGTAAAACGTTATCAGCAATGGTCGAATGATGGAGTCAAACTAGATAGTCATTTATTTAATTGAATTGTGTTTCCTTTGCACCTAAAGTAAAAAGCCATCAATACATGTGTTGATGGCTTTTTTATTATGTGTTTAAATTTAGTTAAAATTAAAATATTTATCATTCCTAATAATATAGTCCTAATAATTATATAGTGATGGAAATCTCAAAAAATTATTTTCTTGATATTTTATTTCTAACAACAATGGCTGTGGTCACACAATTTTTAATTATTTTTCCTTTTAAGCCTGGTTTCAATATCATTGGGCTATCAATTGGAAAGTGATGAAGATCGCGAAATTTTAATTCGAGAAAATAAGACTTTTAAATATGAAAATTTAATCACGAAATTTGTTTTTTGAATTTTAAATATCGTTTTCGTTTGTAATATCTGTACCTGTCAATTTTAAAGAACAAAAAAGAGATATTCCAAATGAAACGTTTAATTATAGGTGTTAGTAATTACATGCCAGAAGACTTCAGTTTATTAGCTGAATCTTTAGATGAACAATTTAATCGTCATTTACAACCTTTAGAGCAAGTTGAATTAACCGACGTTGGTGCGGCTATTATTACTTCAGCAGACATTAAAGCAGGTCTGCATAAAATGATTTCTGAAACGGGTTACGGTATTCCAGTTTTCTTAGTAACGGATGAAAACCCAGTTTCGGCAGAAGATTACGTTTGGCTAACTGGCGTTATCGATTTAGAAAGACAATCTATTGAGTACTACTGTCGTCAAATCAACGAAGCGGTAACCAAGTACGAATGTCGTCTGCTTCCTCCTTTCTTCAAGCAATTAACGCACTATGTTGAGATGGGTAACTCAGCGTTTGACTGTCCGGGACACCAAGGTGGTCAGTTCTTCAAAAAACACCCAGCGGGTAAACAATTCTACGATTTCTTCGGCGAAAACCTGTTCCGTAGTGACTTGTGTAATGCGGACGTGGATTTAGGTGACTTGCTGATCCACGAAGGTTCTGCACACCAAGCGCAAGCGCACGCTGCAAAAGTATTTAACGCGGACAAAACTTACTTCGTACTTAACGGCACTTCTGCTTCAAACAAAGTAGTGTGTAACGCGCTGGTAACTGAAGGTGATTTGGTACTGTTCGACCGTAACAACCACAAATCGAACCACCACGGTGCGTTAATCCAAGCGGGTGGTATGCCAGTTTACTTAGAAACGGCGCGTAACCCTTGGGGCTTTATCGGTGGCATGGATGAACACTGTTTCGATGAAGAATACATTCGTGCTCAAATCGCGAAAGTGGACCCAGAACGTGCACGCGATGAACGTCCTTTCCGTCTTGCTATTATCCAACTTGGTACTTATGACGGTACTATCTACAACGCTCGCTACGTAATGGATAAGATAGGTCACCTTTGTGACTACATCCTGTTTGACTCTGCATGGGTTGGTTATGAGCAGTTCATCCCGATGATGAAAGACTGTTCACCACTGCTGCTGGATTTGAAACCAGAAGACGCAGGTGTGATCGTGACTCAGTCTGTTCACAAACAACAAGCTGGCTTCTCTCAAACATCGCAAATCCACAAAAAAGACCGCCATATCAAAGGTCAAGCTCGTTACTGTAACCACAAACGCTTTAACAACGCGTTTATGATGCACGCATCGACTTCACCATTCTACGCACTGTTCTCTGCGCTTGATGTGAACGCGAAGATCCACGACGGCGAAGCAGGTCTGCGTTTATGGCGCGATGCGGTTAAGACAGGTATCGAAGCGCGTAAAGAAATCCTTAAGAGTTGTGAATTGATTCGTCCGTTCATTCCAGATGAAGTCGAAGGCCAACCTTGGGGCAGCTACGACACTGACGTGATCGCAACGAACAAGAAATTCTTCATGTTTGAGCCAAACGCAAGCTGGCACAAATTCGAGGGGTACGGTGAAGGTCAATACTTCGTTGACCCATGTAAATTGCTACTAACCACAGCAGGTATTGCTGAAGATGGCAGCTACGCAGATTTCGGTATTCCTGCAACGCTTTTAGCGAACTTCCTTCGTGAAAATGGCATCATCCCTGAAAAGTGCGACTTGAACTCTATCTTGTTCCTACTCACTCCTGCGGAAGATATGGGTAAGATCCGTCACCTTGTGGCTCAAATTAACCGATTCGAAAAATTCATCCGTGATGATGCCCCTTTAAGTATCGTACTTCCAAGCGTCTACGAAGCGAATAAAGAACGCTACCGTGGCTACACCATCCGTCAGCTATGTCAGGAAATGCATGACATGTACAAAGAGCTGAACGTGAAACAGTTACAAAAAGCGATGTTCCGCAGCGAGTACTTCCCACAAATGGTTCACAAACCTGACGTAGCAACACGCAAATACTTCCGTGGTGAATGCAATTACCTACCACTTAAAGAGGCCGTGGGCTGCGTAGCCGCTGAAGGTGCACTTCCTTACCCTCCAGGTATTATCTGTGTGATCACTGGTGAAGTCTGGACTCAACAGGTGGTGGATTACTTCCTATCTCTAGAAGAAGGCATTAACCGCTTCCCAGGCTTCGCGCCAGAAATTCAAGGTGTGTACCTTGAAGATGTTAACGGTCGCACTACCGCACATTGTTATGTCCTAAAAGATTAATCTACCCGTTCGCACCACGCTCCGGCGTCGGTGCGAACCGCTTATTCGTGGAGAATAATTTATGAGTACTGAAACTAAAAAAATGTCGGTGGTGCAGTTAACCATTCTGACATTCATCAACATGGCTGGCTCCGGTATCATCATGCTGCCAAGTAAACTGGCGCAAGTGGGCACCATTTCTGTGTTGTCTTGGCTGATCACGGCGGCGGGCTCTTTGGCGTTGGCTTACGTGTTCGCAAAATGTGGTCGCTTTAGTAAACGTGACGGTGGTATGAACGGTTACGCGTCTTATGCATTCGGTAAATCGGGTGCATTTATGGCGGGCTGGACTTACGGTTTGTCGCTCCTTATTGCGAATATTGCGATCGCGATTACTTGTGTGGGTTACGGCTCCGCATTCTTTGAAGTGACCCTATCTCCGGTCGAAACCTGTTTGTACACCATCGCCATTCTTTGGATTTGTACTTTCGCTAACTTCGGTGGTGCGAAAATCACAGGTCAAATTGGTACATTCACCGTGTGGGGCGTAATCCTACCAGTGTGTTCATTGGGTATTGTTGGTTGGTTCTGGTTTAACCCAACCATGTACATTGAAGCTTGGAACCCACACAGCTTGCCATTTGGTGAAGCGGTGAGTGCTTCTATTGCGATGACTCTATGGGCATTCCTTGGTCTTGAATCAGCTTGTGCGAACTCTGAAGCGGTAGAAAACCCAGAGAAGAACGTACCAATCGCAGTGCTAGGTGGTACGCTAATCGCGGCTGTGGTTTACATTGTATCGACAAACATCTGTTCTGGTATCGTTGCAAACTCTGAGCTTGCCGCTTCTACAGCGCCATTCTCAACCGTATGGACAGTGATGCTAGGTTCTGCCGCTGGTAAAGTGGTTGCGGGTATGGCGGTATTGGCTTGTGCGGGCTCTCTATTGGGTTGGCAATTCACTATCGCGTCAGTGTTCAAATCGTCTGCTGATGCGGGCTTCTTCCCTAAATTGTTCTCTCAAGTGGACAAACGCGGCACACCGATCAAAGGTATGATCGCGATTACTATCATCCAATCAGTATTGTCTCTAATGACGATTTCTCCAACGCTGAACGAGCAGTTCGAAGCACTGGTTAACCTAGCGGTAGTAACAAACGTTATTCCTTACATCTTATGTATGGGCGCAATCTTTATTATGCAGCAAGTGGCGCACGTGCCAGAGCGCGAGATGAAAACCACCAACGTTATCGCTCTGATTGGCTCTCTGTACAGCTTCTATGCGCTTTACGGCTCCGGCTACGAAGCGATGATGTGGGGCTCTATCGTAACCTTCCTAGGCTGGAGTGCTTACGGTCTGATTGCTGCGAAGCATGAGCCTTTAGCAAATTAAAAAATAATACAAAAAGAGCCTTCCCAAACGCGGTGTGGAAGGCTCTTTGTTTTTAGGCATTTACGCCAAACCCAAGTCAGCTCAACGTATTTGAGGCTAGACATCCAATGACGTGAAAACTCATTTTCGACATTTGGAGGACGAAAGATGATAAGTCAACCTGTTAAAATCGGTGACGACACCGCCGTAGTCATTCCAAGCGTAATCCTGGCTCAGCTCGGGATAAGGGAAGGAGATACCCTAGAAATCGCACTGAATAAAGACAAAATGGAAATTAAGAAGATGGTGTTGAAAACCAACGCTCCAACTTACTCTGAAGATATTGAGGAGAATTGAGTTAGAGAATCTTGGTTTGTCGGATACACTACTGGTTTCGCAAAACTGGCGCTTGCCGCTGTCTTTGAACTATCGATAACTACAATAAGAGGTAAGGTACTATGCAAGGTATCCTCTCTATACAATCTCATGTTTCTTTTGGTCATGCTGGTAACAGCAGTGCCGTTTTCCCAATGCAACGCATGGGCTTCGAAGTATGGCCGATTCATACCGTTCAATTTTCTAACCACACGCAGTATCAAGAAGGCTGGACTGGGCGAGCGTTTGCGGCTGAAGACATCAGCGAGTTAGTTCGTGGACTTGGTAACATCGGCGCGCTGGAAAAGTGCCAAGCGGTATTGACGGGCTACCAAGGTAGCGCAGAGCAGTGCCTTGCTGTTGAAGATACCGTGACGAAAGTGAAGCAAGCGAACCCGAACGCACTTTACGTTTGCGACCCTGTGATGGGCGCGCCAGACAAAGGCTGCATTGTGGCTCCGGGCATTGCTGAAAATCTTCTAACGCGTTTGATGCCAATGGCGGACGTGATCGTTCCGAACCAATTCGAGCTAAGTCAATTTGCTGAGATGGAAATCCACTCATTAGACGATGCGATCACCGCATGCCAACGTGCGCTAGAGAAAGGTCCAAAAGTGGTGCTAGTTAAGCACCTTTACTGCCTAGAAAATGGCAGCTTCAACATGCTATTGGCTACGCAAGAAGGCATTTACCTTGCGAAGCGTCCTCAATTTGAGTTTGCTAAACAACCTGTTGGCGTGGGCGATCTTATTTCAGCTATCTTTACCGCGGGACTCTTAAAAGGCTGGTCTCCTAAACAAGCTTTCCAACATTGTCACGACGCGTGTTACGGGGTGTTGAGTGCAACGTACCATGCAGGCGAATGGGAGCTGCAAACTATTGCGGCGCAGCAAGAGTTTGTTGAGCCAAGCAAACACTTCCCGATTGAAGAAGTGGCTCTGGTCACCGCATAATTGAGCGCAATTAAACAAAAAAGGGGAGCCATCATCGGCTCCCCTTTCTATTTGTTCTGTCAGTCTTACTGAGCTTTTTGCTGCTCTGATTTACAAACTGCTGCCGTAAAGACAACGTCTGTTGAGCTGTTTAGTGCAGTTTCTGCAGAGTCTTGAATCACACCGATAATGAAGCCAACCGCTACAACCTGCATTGCTACGTCGTTTGAGATACCAAACAGGCCACACGCAAGTGGGATAAGTAGTAGAGAGCCACCTGCAACACCTGATGCGCCGCATGCAGAAACCGCAGCTACAATACTTAGAAGTAGCGCAGTCAGTAGATCAACTTCGATACCCATAGTGTGCACAGCTGCAAGCGTTAGTGTTGTGATAGTGATTGCAGCACCAGCCATGTTGATGGTCGCACCTAGAGGGATAGATACTGAGTATGTATCCTCGTCCAGTTTTAGCTTCTCACATAGTGCCATGTTTACTGGAATATTCGCCGCACTTGAACGAGTGAAGAACGCAGTTACACCACTTTCACGTAGACAACGGAATACAAGTGGGTAAGGGTTTTGTTTGGTTTTAACGAACACGATCGCTGGGTTTACAACGAGTGCGATGATCATCATTGCGCCAAGAAGAACCGCCAGAAGGTGTGCGTAGCTTGCTAGTGCGCTAAAGCCCGTTGTCGCAAACGTTGAAGCAACCAAGCCAAAGATACCAAATGGTGCAAGACGAATGATAAAGCGCACAATGTGAGACACGCTGTGGCTTAGATCTTCAAATACGGCCTTCGTTGTTGCCGATGCGTGGTGTAGTGCAAGACCCAGACCCACACCCCAAGCAAGAATGCCGATGTAGTTTGCTTCTACTAGTGCATTTACTGGGTTGTCGACCAGTTTAAACAACAATGTGCGTAGAATTTCAGCAATACCTTGAGGAGGCGTTGCACCTTCAGCGCCGGTGACAAGCGTTAAATTGGTCGGGAAAAGGAAGCTTAAAACCACTGCTGATAGCGCCGCGAAGAATGTACCCATCAGGTACAGTACAACGATTGGGCGCATGTAAGTGTGTTGGTTTTTCTTTTGGTTTGCAATTGAAGCGGCAACCAAAATAAACACAAGAATTGGCGCGATCGCTTTAAGCGCACCGACAAAAAGGCTACCAATTAATCCCGCGCTTTCGGCATGGCTTGGAGAAATTGTCGCGAGCAAAATACCAAAGACGATACCGACAAGGATCTGGACGACGAGGTTACCACGAGCATATCGGGCAACGAGGCTGTTGTGTTGCATACATCATTCCTGCAATTTTATGCCAGAGTGGCAGGGCAATAGTCCATCATTACACGGCGATAATGCCCTTGTATTGCAAGGGGTGAGCATTGCTTCTGGTCACTAAGACACATGATTATCAATTATCCTGTTTTTATAAATTCAGCCATTTTCTTGCTGAATATCACATATCTTAGCTTGGTAATATTTTGTGTCTAGTTTTAGTTTGTTTTTGGATTAAATGTTTGCTCAATGTTATTTAAATAAGATTTTTATGTTGAAAATTATCATTAGTTATGAGTAATGGTTTTTAATAAAGTTGTTAAAAAGGAGACTTTCGTCTCCTTTGATTTTATTGACAACTCAAACGCAACAAATTAATAACTTTGTTGGCGCCTGCGCTTATCACTCATGGCATTGCGAGCAAGTTTACCGAATCGTCGACTTTGTGCTCGTTGCTCTGCCAAAGTCGCGCCGTTAAAGGCTTGTTCTCGCAATAGTTTTTGATAGTTATTGAAACGACGAACCTCCAGTTTGCCATTTGCAATCGCAGTTTGAACTGCGCAGCCTGGCTCAGTTTGGTGCTTACAATTGCCAAAGCGACAACGCTGAGCGAGCGCCTCAATGTCAGAAAATGCCTCACTGACCCCCGATTCACAATCTGCTAGTTGAAGCTCGCGCATTCCCGGAGTATCAATCAAGATGCCGCCATCAGGTAATAGATGGATAGAGCGCGATGTAGTTGTATGTCGCCCTTTGCTATCGTCTTCACGAATATGCCCAGTTGCCTGTTCTTGTTGCCCGAGTAATGCATTAACAAGAGTTGATTTGCCAACGCCTGAAGAACCGATAAAAGCGAGGGTTTGTCCTTCTTTGCACCAGGTCATGAGTTTAGAAGCACTCTCTATTTCTAAGCCGTTGACTGTCTCTATAGCTAATAGAGGGTCGAGCTTCTGTACTTGGCTTTTTAGTTCATCAGTATTGTCACACAAATCGGCTTTGGAAAGCACGATGACGGGTTCGACTTCGGCTTCATGAGCCAAGGCAAGATAGCGTTCAATACGACTTAAATTGAAGTCGTCGTTAAGGGAACAGACGATAAACACTGTATCCACATTGGCTGCGATAAGTTGCTCTACCACTTTGCTGCCAGCGGCTTTGCGGCTAAAGAGGCTCAAGCGATCCAGTAAGCGAACAAATTGCTGATCTTCATTTAAGATTACCCAGTCTCCGACGGTCATGTTGGGTAAAGAATGGTGGGCATTAAGATGAACTTGCCCAGTTTCTGTTGCCAATAAATAACCACTTCGGTGATGCGCAATTACACGAGCAAAGATAGTGTTGTCGTAATCGTCTAATGTCAGTTGTTGCTGAAAAAATGGTTTCCAACCCAATTGTTTTAGAGGGTTTGAAGTTGAAACTAATGTGTCACAAAAAGTATGTGTTTGATTCATTATTGAATTATCCCAGACGCAACAAAGCGCCTTAATACAAATCGCATTAGGGTCTAATTCGGATAGAGTTGACCCCGGTGAAGACCGGGCAGAGAAGGGGAGTTGTGGTTATGCCACAGAGTTGGTGCTGTTAGGATTACCCTTGCGATGCCCAGTTAGTGTTATTCAATACAATCATCTTGTGTCCTCTTCGTTGGTTAATAAATAAGTGAGTTAATTAAGCCAAAAGAGTATAGCTGCCCTTTTTTAAAGAGGGTAGCTATACTGCAAAAATATTAACTTTGTTTTGTGATGCGCTCTTCCATAATCTGCGAATACGTGTTGGCTTTTAAGCCGTATATGATTTGGACATGACGATCATCCAATATCACGACGCCATGCGCGCCATGATTTTTGAGTGCGTTCTTATCGATGACGGACGTCGCTCTGAGGGTAAGACGCAGCCGAGTCGCACATGCACCAGTTTCTAGCAGGTTCTCTATGCCCCCAATGGCGTCAATGATCGTATCGACGTCTTGTTCGACATTGGGGTTGGTATGAGTTAGGAAATTGAAAAATTGCTTCAGCACTGACTTAACCGTCATTTGAAGAGCCTTCGGTCGTTAGTTTTGAAATGGCTTCAACAATCGGTGCCGGCGAGAGCGTATGCGGTACTTTAGTGATTAACGTGCCATCCGGCTTCAAGAAGTAAAAGTAAGAGCTATGATCCAGCGTGTACTTTAGTTCCGAGCCTTCCAATTCTGTCTTGCGGAAAATGACACCATAGCTGTGTGCCAAAGGTGTCGTTACATCAAGTGGTGCCGATAGGCCTTCAATCATTGGATGGAAGTAATGGGCATATTTTGCTGATGCATCGGCCTCATCACGCTCTGGGTCTAAAGAAATGAACATCGGGCGTAGTTGTGCTTTTTGCGCGTCGTCAATTTGATTCAGTGCTCCTGCCAGCATTGCAAGAGAAGTTGGGCAAACGTCTGGGCAGCGAGTAAAGCCAAAATAGACGACTCGGATGCGAGGGTCATTCACATCGAAGATATTGACGGCTTGGTTATTTTCCCCAAACAATACCGTTTGTTGAGAGGTGGAACTGTCCACTTGCTCTGGCTTCGTTTTCTGATTATCTAAATAGCTCTTTACGCCAAATCCGAGTGCGAAAGCAGCTACGAGAAATAGGGACCAATTGCGGCTCATAACGATTCCTTATCTTTGCATTTTTATAGCAGGGTAAACGGTATTCTCTCCATCACTGAGTTCACCAACCCAAGTCATTGCATCCTCCGTGCAAACCGGGAGAATGATGTCACCTTGATATTGGCCAGGAGCGATTTGCTTCAGTAAAAACTTAGGCTCACCCATCTCCATTTCTCTTCCTGAAAGACTTAGGATGAGTTGCTTAGCATCGCTTGTATGCCACTCAACATTTAGAGTGGTAGGAACCAAGGGTTGAGCAGTTTCTGAGTTTAGCGTCATCGTAACATTTTCTTGGACGCAAGAGGTTGTAGAGAGAAAGCAGTATTCATCTATTGACATGCTTTGAGTGGAAGAAGAAAAGCTTTTTATTAGAGTCGGGGCATAAAATCCCGCAACTAATGCGGCTGAAACAGCGGCGATTTGTAACAGTTTCATTAAGGTTCAGCATTTATCACTTAACATTACGAGCATCGTAGCACAGATGCGCCGCTCGCCAACTCGTGACCTCGGTAAATTGTGCGTTATACCTCGGTGACCAGCTTCTTAGTAACGCGACGGACTTTATTGCATCAAATACAGCAGAGTTTTCAATTGAGATGTTTTTGCCCTTAGCCAATAGATAAAAACGGAGCCAATTGGCTCCGTTTTTATTTGGTTCAGTATGTGTTTGATACCAAAGTTATTTATCTGAATCTGCGAATTTCTCTAGACCCAAAACCAGAGCAATGGCTGCAAGCATCATTACGACAGCAAGTACTAACTGAGAAGGTTGTGATGTCACGTGTTCAAATTCAAATGGTGATAGGTTGTGCTGTAGCAATGGCACTTGTTCGCCCTTCGAATTGGTGCGCCAAGTGATGGTTTCTTTCCATGGCCAAATCTTTGGCAACGTACCAATCATTAATCCAGTCAAAAACATCAGGGTGAAATCACGGAACTTGCGTAGTAACCACGACAATAAGTGAGAGAAGGACAGTAAACCGATCACGCAGCCAGACAAAAATAGCGCTAATGTATCGACTTGAAAACCTTTCACTGCGGCTAATACAGGAGCATACATGCCAATCAGCAGCAAAATAAAACTGCCAGAGATACCCGGCAAGATCATCGCACAAATCGCGATAGCTCCAGCGAATAAGGTGTTAATGGCCGTTGGTTCCATGTGTAAAGGTTTGAGCACAGTAATACTATAAGCAAACCCGACACCAACGAGCAGAATGACAAAGCGGACAAGATCGCGTTGCTCAACCTGACGAATAATGTGATACACAGAGACCAAAATTAGACCAAAGAAAAATGACCAAAGCGGGATCGGGTGTGTGTCAAGAAGCCAAGTAATCAACTTTGCTAGCGTTGCAATACTGGTGAAAATGCCGGCAAACAGAGCGATTAGGAAAAATCCGTTGATGTGATTAAACGCGGCTTTAAACCCTTCTTTTCGCCAGATAGAGAAAAGTGAGGGGTTAATGCGTCGAATGCTTTCAAGCAGCGTATCGTAAATACCAGTGATAAACGCGATGGTGCCGCCAGATACACCAGGTACAACATCTGCTGCACCCATGGCGATTCCCTTGAAGAAAGTAATTAAGTAGTTCATTGCTCTAATGCTAAGTCGTTTCGATGGCAGAGAGTATACAAACATTGCGATGAAAAAAGTATGAAATAGTGCTGTAACTACTTGGTTTTATATCCAATCTATTGCCTATCTTTATTACCCGCCAAGAGACAATGCCGCCGTAACGAGCTTTTAATGCTTGGTTTACATTTTTGAGATGATTAACTCTACTATCAATTATCAATCTTGGTTGCATTGTGCAATTGCAATTTGCATTATCAAATTGCATTTTGATAATTTGCGCGTGAATAAATCCAGCTTATATGAGATCTTGTGCCCAAAAATAAGTCTTTGCATTTTGGCATGATTAATGCATAATACTGCTCGACCCTTCTTAAGCCGAGGGTCACCTAGCCAACTGACGTTGTTAGTGAATACAATTTGTTCACACTAAATATAAGCCAATCGCGATTATTGCGGTTGGCTATTTTTTTATATGAACAACGTTACTTACGTGCTTTGCAAATTGCACTTCACTTACTGTCAGTCATAAAAAAGGGCTGACGTGTTACGCCAACCCTTGTGTTTTACTTTACGTTTTAACCCGTTTATCGAGCAGTTCAGTATCCCATCAACTGCAGCAAATTTTCAGCTGTCACAATGGCTTCTTTACGATTAGCAATATTAAGCTTTTGGTACAGGTTGCGAATGTGGGTTTTAATTGTCGTACCTGCCACATCCAGCTCTTGTGCGATTTGCTCGTTACTAAAGCCTGAATAAATCAGCCCCAGAACCTGCCATTCGCGTTGTGTTAATGGGCTGGTACGTACTAGCTCTGGCACATTAGGGTGATTCACCAACTTTTCAATAAAGTCTTCATCAAAGTGAATCGACCGGCTACGTTGATTCGATGAAATGTCCTTCATTAACTGTTGAGCACGGTGACGCTCAAGATCGCCCAGTTCATGGCGGAGGCTCAACTTCTCCAGCAGACCGCCAATGGTTGCACCATCAATCAGGAAGTTTCCGACCATGCCAGTTTGGTTCGTCATTACTAATGCTTCTTTTAACAGTGCCTTGGCTTTCTCCTCATCTTTTTGGCGAGCAGAAAGGACCGCTTCAACCACTAAGTTGCGATTAGTATCTGTGATTAGGTTAGTGCGACGAGCTTCACCTTGGAGGAAATCTAACGCAGCACGAGCGTCGGTATATTGGCCTAAGTTAATGTGGGCGCGGGCAATGTTACGCCATTGCAATTGAGAAAAGTGGTTGCATGCCGATTCAGGACGAACCGCAGTGTTGAGCCATTCTTGCATTGCATCGGTATTCCCGCGCGCTTGCCAAAATAGAATCAACGATAGTGAAGCGTTTGCAGTCCAATCTACGTGGTAAGTCGACTGTTTCATCAAGTGCTGTATATGCTCAATGAATTTACCGGCTTTGTCTAATTCACCACGTCCAATCGCAATACGCGCCAACATCGAATAGCTATGTAAGTGCTTGCTTGGTGAATGGTTTTCGAGAATTTGCAGACCTTTGTACGCGCATTCTTCCGCTTCATCAAGTCGGTTCCAGCACCAAAGTACTTGCGCGCGAATACGCAGCAAAAATTCATGAAGAGGAACATGCTGAAGCTGCTGATCTTCAATCAGACGGAATGCGGAATCTTGTAGTTCAAAGGCAGCTTGCACGTAACCTTGTGCAATTAAAATCTCGCTTTGCTGCAATATTGCCCATAACGCTTGGTGATATACCTGATACTGACGAGCTAGCTTTTCAGTTTGTTGCATCATCGGCAAAGCACGGTCTAGTTTACCTAGCACGTGGTTAACTTCACCAACAACCGAAGTCGCCACAATTCGGCTACGGTAAATTGTGTTATCAAGTTGGCTAAGCGCTAGCTCCGCTAATTCGAGAGCTTTTTCTGGTTGGTTACTGTTGATAGCCACTTGAGCAAGCAACGCGTTTGCTTGACCTTGATAATGAATATCTAACGCAATGTTACGCTTTTTGTGTTCCTCTTCCGCTTCTTCAAGCAGGTGGCCCACTTGGTTATAACGATGCTGACTTTGAGCCAACCATGCTCGGAGCATCGTAAGTTTTGGGTGGCTGAACAACAGATCATCGTCCAACTTGTTAATTGAGCTTTCCAGTGTGCTGAGTTCGCCTTGGTTAAACATCTTCCAGCCGAATTCGTTTAGGATCTCTACCACTAAGTCCTTATCATTCGATTTTTGTGCATGATGAATCGCTTGGTGTGGTGCTTTTTGCTGTAACCAAGCGATAGCAGCATTGCGGTGGAGATCTTTTTCTTGCTGAGGAATACGAGCTTGGCGCTCATGAGACAAAAACTCGCCAAATAAGTTATGGAATCGGAACCAGTTCTGTTCCCCTTCGAGTGGGTAAATGAATAAGCCGTAACGGTTAAGCGATTCAATCATTCCCAGTGCATCTTCGCGTTGGGTAAGGGCAAACACTAGCTCATCATTGAAGTGGTCAAGCACGGATACTTGCATTAAAAAGTGACGAGTTTCGTGATCGAGTAGGTCAAACACTTCTTCGACCAAGTAATCCCACAAGTGCGCGTGATTGAACTGCGATACCGACTCTACAGTTTGTGCCAATGTGCGGTTTTGATGTTGGGCTTGTAATGCGATCAACTGCATCGCCGATGGCCAACCTTCAACATAGGTTCTTAGGCTGTTCGCCATGTCTTCATCAATACCATCGGCGATACGCTGGTTAAAGAAGCGAGTGGTTTCTTCGGTATCAAACGCCAACATCTCGTTGCCGATTTCGATCATTAAATCACGAACACGTAAGTTTGCAGTGCCCAGAGGCGGCGCTGCACGACTGGTTACCACAACGGTGAGGTTGTCTGGCATGTGCTTTAAGAAGAAACGCATGGATTCATGGATTTCATCATTCGTGATTAAATGGTAGTCATCAAGCACCACGTAGCATTCTTGATGAAAGTCAGCCATTTCAGCGAATACTTCGCTAAATAGGGAGCGTAAAGACGAGATCTGACGTTTTTCCGCCAGTTTTTGTGCGTTAGCGCAACTGAAGTTGGTGGCTTTGTTTAATGCTTGAAGCAGATAGTTTACAAAGCGAAAGCCGTCGTTATCGCTGTCATCAATGCTGTACCAACCGACGTTTGGCTTATCGGATAGCCACTGCGCTGCCATTGTTGTTTTTCCGTAACCTGCTGGGGATCGGAATAAAACCAATTTGTAGTAAGGCGCTTGCTGTAGTAAGTCCAACACTCGTGGGCGCACGATGGCATTGTGCAGGCGTCCTGGTCGAGTAAGCTTAGATGGAATCCACATTAGTAGTTATGTCCTTATTTATGTATACCCAAATGACAGCAACGTGATCATTCTAGTAAAGCCCCCTTGAAAGCCGTCTTACTGAATGATGTCATCAGCATCAAAAACACTGTTTGAATACCGGATAATGTCGCTACTATTGGGGCTTGCGTCCGTCTGAAAAACCATTCCATACGGTCACTTAGATATAAAAGCTAGCGAAAACTAGAAATAACTCACATCGCCTAATTCTAGTTTGTATAAAAAGCGTACAATCCTGTGAGCTGAGAGGGATGTTACGACATCAGAAATGTTCGTTACTTTGATCCACTTCCTAATTCTCAAGGGTTGATGGATTTACCATCAACTACGCCCTTTATTTGTGATTGTCGTCACTTAAATGTCGTTTGTTTCGTTAGCGTTAAGATCGCGTTGCACATAGATTACGAAAAGTTCTTCTACGCTGACCGAGTTAATGTGACCGATATTACAATTTTCACATCATCAGATGAGTGGACTATAAAAAGCGTCATGAACGGGTTTTAACCTTTCTCACATTCCATTGTGATCAAAATCACTAAGAACTGGTGCAAAGTTCACTTTGTTGAGATTTGGATCACTAACCTAGCAATGGTACCCCCTCTACGCCCTCAGCCCTCCTCCTTCAAAGGATGAGAATTAGGAGGATGTTTATTCACAGAGGTAAATGCACGATGTATGGCAGATGAATTACCAAAAGACGTGAGAATTTCGTAATGAAACCTACTCAACAAAAACAATTTGACAAGAAGTCGTTCCAAGAAAGCGTAAAGAAACACTTATCTGTAACTTACGCTCATACGATTGAAAACGCAGACAGCCGCGCATGGTACCTAGCAATGGGGCATGCTCTGGCTGAATTTACTACTCTAGATTTGCTTGCGACAGAAGAAGATCCACGCATTAAAAGTGCGAAGAGCGTTAACTACCTTTCGCTAGAATTCCTTATCGGTCGTTTGACGGGTAACAACCTAATCAGCATGGGTCTGTATGAACAAGTAACAGAAGCAATGGCTGAACTGGGTTACAACCTAACTGATCTGCTAGAAGAAGAGCGCGACCCATCATTGGGTAACGGTGGCCTTGGTCGTCTGGCTGCGTGTTTCATGGATTCATGTGCGGCACAAGAATTCCCAACTGTCGGCTATGGTTTACATTACGAATACGGTCTATTTAAACAGTCATTCAAAGATGGTCGCCAGCAAGAAGCACCTGACGCATGGCGCGGTGTAGAAGGCTACCCTTGGGAAATTGCGCGTCCAGAACTTGCGCAAGAGATCGGTTTCTACGGTCACGTTGAAGTGATTAACGAGAACGGTAAAGAGGTTCGCAAATGGGTACCAGGCATGACAGTAAGAGCAATGCCTTGGGATCTTCCAATTGTGGGTTACGAATCAGACACGGTTTACCCGCTACGTCTTTGGGAATGTCAGGCGATTGCACCATTTTCACTAGCAAGCTTTAACAATGGTGATTACTTCGAAGCTCAGCACGCACTGATCGACGCAGGTAACATCACTAAAGTGCTTTACCCGAATGACAACCACGAGAAAGGTAAAACACTGCGTCTAATGCAGCAGTACTTCCACTCAGCAGCGTCTGTACGTGACATCCTACGTCGCCACGAAGCTGCGGGCTACTCGCTAGCGGATCTACCTAAGCAAGAAACTATCCAGCTTAACGATACACACCCAACGATTGCGATTCCTGAACTAATGCGCATCCTGATGGATGAAAAAGGTTTCGCTTGGGAAGCGGCTTGGGAAATCAGCTCTAAGACATTTGCGTACACCAACCACACGCTACTTCCAGAAGCACTAGAGACATGGCCAGAGTCGCTAATCCAGCACCTGCTACCACGTCACATGGAGATCATTTACGAGATCAACCACCGCTTCCTACAAGACGTACGTGCAATGTGGCCGGGTGATGTCGCGAAGCAACAGAAGCTTTCTATCATCGAAGAAGGTTTCCACCGCATGGTTCGCATGGCAAACCTATGTGTAATCGGCTCTTACGCAGTAAACGGTGTAGCAGCACTTCACTCTGAATTGGTTAAGAAAGACCTATTCCCAGAGTTCCACGAAATGTACCCGACACGTCTACACAACGTAACGAACGGTATTACGCCACGTCGCTGGTTGAAGTTCTGTAACCCAGGTCTGTCTCAGCTTATCACTGAGAAAGTCGGCCCAGAATGGCCAGCGAAACTAGAGCAACTTGAAGGTATTGCGAAGTACGCTACTGACGCGACATTCCAAAAAGAATTCATGGCAGTGAAGAAAGAGAACAAAGAACGCCTAGCAACTTGGGTGAAAGACAACATGGGTATCGAGCTCGATACTAATGCAATCTTCGATGTTCAAATCAAGCGTCTGCACGAGTACAAACGTCAGCATCTAGACTTGCTACACGTACTGTCTCTGTACCACCGTATTCTTAATGAACCAGGTTTTGAGTGTACGCCACGCGTTGTGTTCTTCGCAGCAAAAGCAGCACCGGGTTACCACCTAGCGAAAGAAATCATCTTCGCAATCAACAAGATTGCAGACAAGGTGAACAACGATCCTCGCATCGGTAACAAGCTGAAAGTGGTATTCATCCCTGACTACCGCGTGAGCATGGCTGAAATCATTATCCCTGCGGCTGACGTTTCTCAACAAATCTCGCTAGCGGGTAAAGAAGCATCAGGTACAGGTAACATGAAGATGGCGCTAAACGGTGCGCTAACTATCGGTACAATGGATGGTGCAAACGTTGAGATTCGTGAGGAAGTAGGCGATGAGAACATCTACATCTTCGGTCTAGATGTTGAAGGTGTGAAAGCGCTGAAAGCTCAAGGTTACAACCCATTTGATTACTACAATGCGGATCACTTACTCAAAGCGTCAATGGACTTGCTATTGGGTGAAGAGTTCACACCAGGCCAACCAGGCTTACTGCGTGCCACATACGACAGCCTACTAGACGGTGGTGACCCATACTTATGTCTCGCGGATTTCGCCTCTTACGTGAAAGCACACGAAGACATGAGCGAACAATATAAAGATCAAGCTGGCTGGGCGAAGAAGGCCATTCTTAATACCGCCCTTGTTGGCAAGTTCACGTCAGACCGCTCAATCCGCGACTACGTGAACAATATCTGGAAACTTGAAGCGGTGAAACGCTAATAGAACCTAGTTAAGACCAAGGTAGCCAAGCGCTACCTTTGGTCATTTTCCAAAAGAAGTTATTGATAACAATAAAACCCTACATGGAAGGTGTTGGTATTACCTTCGGAGAAAGCGATGAAAGAACAAACAGCATTAAAGAAAGTCGCGGAAATGGCGAGATTGGCTGATAGCTATGTCAGTGCTTGGGGAGATGAGGCTAAAGTGTCTGAGGAGACGCTACGCCGCTTGCTCGCTTCGCTTGGCTACGATACTAGCAGTGATGAAAAACTACTGGCTTCTGCTGAAAAGAAACATAAAAAAGACGTACTAGCCCCTGTTCTTGTTTTACGCGACGGCGAACCAGTCGAAGTGGAACTAAACCTAGGTACGAGTGCTCGTGAGAGTGAATTCAGCTGGCGTTTAGAAACAGAACAAGGAGAGGTACTTGAAGGCTATCTTCAGTCCCAAATTGTTCGTGATGAGCGTGCTGAGGGTGGCCCTCTAGTGTTTGCATTGCCAAAGAACTTGGCTTGGGGTTATCACAAACTGATCATCAGTCGTAAGCGTCGTAAAACACCTTACGAGATGTCATTGATCATTACGCCGAAAGCGTGTTTCAAACAAGACGATCTAAACCAACACAAAAAGCTATGGGGTCCTAGTATCCAGCTTTACACACTGCGTACTCAGCATAACTGGGGCATCGGTGATTTTGGTGACCTAAAACAACTGGTGAGTGATATTGCCTCTCGTGGCGGTGACTTCATTGGCTTGAACCCGATTCACTCGCTGTTCCCTGCGAATCCAGAAGGGGCAAGCCCATACAGCCCGTCTTCTCGTCGCTGGCTGAACATCATGTACATCGACGTAAGCTCTGTACCTGAGTTCGCGCTTAGTGCAGAAGCACAACAGCGAGTGGGTAGCGCAGAGTTCCAACAACGTCTACAAAAAGCGCGAGACTCTCATTGGGTGAATTACACCGAAGTTTCGCAACTAAAAATGAGCGTTCTTCCGCTGCTATTCAGTGAGTTTAAAGCTCGCCATTTAGACAAGAACACCGATCGCGCTCGTGCCTTCTTGGACTTTGTTGAAAAAGGCGGCGACAGCTTGCTACATCAAGCTGCATTCGATGCACTTCATGCTGATTTACATGCAGAAGATGCAAACATGTGGGGCTGGCCAGTATTCCCTGAGAAATACCGCACATTCGACGCAGCTGGTACTCAGAAGTACATTAAGGACAACCAAGATCGTGTTCACTTGTACATGTACCTGCAATGGATCGCAGACGATCAAATCAAAGAAGCGCAAGCGCTAGCCGAAGAAAAAGGCATGGCTGTGGGTTTGTACCGTGACCTTGCGGTTGGTGTTGCAGATTCAGGCAGCGAAACATGGGCTGACGAAGGCGCGCTAGTATTGGATGCAAGCATCGGTGCGCCACCAGATGTACTTGGTCCACTAGGCCAAAACTGGGGTCTGCCTCCGCTTAACCCTCAGGTTTTAGAAGCGACTGGCTACGACGCTTACATCAAATTGCTACGTGCTAACATGAAGCATTGTGGTGCATTGCGTATCGACCACGTACTTGGCCTGCTTCGCCTTTGGTGGATTCCAAAAGGCGAGAAAGCGACAGAAGGCGCATACCTGTACTACCCAGTTGAAGACATGCTAGCAATCCTAGCGTTGGAATCTCACCGTCATCAGTGTTCTGTAATCGGTGAAGACTTGGGTACTGTACCTGATGAAATCGTTGATATCCTTCGTGATGCGGGTGTGCATTCGTACAAAGTCTTCTTCTTCGAAACATCAAAAGACGACGGCGGTTTTATTTCTCCGAAGCACTACGCTGAGCAGTCTATGGCTGCGCTGTGTACGCACGATATGCCAACACTACGCGGTTTCTGGCACTGTGATGACTTGAAGATGGGGCGTGAGATTGGTCTGTACCCTGATGAGCAGCAGTTGGAAGGCCTATTCGCTGACCGCTTGAAGTGCAAACAAGGCATTCTAGACAGTGTTCGCTGGCATGGCTATCTGCCAGAAGGCATTGGTCATGATGCTCAGTACGTGCCAATGGATTCATACCTAAGCGAAGCGCTGCAACTGCACGTAGCCGCGGGTGACTCTGCACTGCTTAGCGTTCAGCTTGAAGACTGGCTAGAAATGGATCAACCTGTCAATATTCCTGGTACGGTGGATGAGTATCCAAACTGGCGTCGTAAATTGTCGATGAACCTAGATGAAATCTTCAGCCGTGAAGATGTGAATCGTATTTCTAAACGCCTTACTGAAGTTCGCGCACAGGCGAGTAAGTAAGATGCCTAGAGTGGCGTAGATGGACGAGCTGATTACCAATTTTGTTAGCTCAGAGGTACGAAAGTTCCGTCTAGGTCACTCATTCCTAAAACACAATCCGTTAGGATGAAGTACCGTTATTATGCCCGCGACAATAGCGGGCATTTTTGTATTTTGACGCCGTTTACGCAACGAACGTGAGAAGCGGAGTCTTTTTGTGAGTTCACAACGTTGGCTGTGGAGAAACCGATGTTTGATTCAGATCTCTGGTCTTGAAAAGGATGTTGGCTCTAGGGAGAAAGATTTGAAAACCACCAAAACCAAGAAAATAAAGAAACAACACGAACGCGCATACGAACTGCTTGCTGAGGCGGCTTACTCAGATCCATTTGCGGCGCTGGGTCCATTCATTGACGACGAAGCTTCGCTGAGAGTTTGGATGCCGGGCGCAAACAAGGTTGAACTGCTTGTTAATGGTGAACCTCGCGTGGCGCTTGAGCGTGATGGCGACAGCGGTTTCATCTTAAAAGAACAACGCGATTTACACCTGACCCACTACCGTTTAGCGGTCGATTGGAATGGTGTTGAACAAATTATTGATGACCCGTACCAGTACCACAATATCTACCAAGAGTACGAGCATCTGCATACGCCAAAAGACATGTATCGCTACATGGGCGCGCACTTTGTCACGCTAGAGCGTGGCGGTGAAAACATCTCTGGTGTGCGTTTCCTTGTTTATGCACCACATGCATCTGCTGTTAGCCTTGTGGGTTGCTTCAACCAATGGGATGGCCGTCGTCATCCAATGCAACGCTTAGACTACGGTATCTGGGGCCTATTCATTCCTGGTTTGGAAGAGGGGGTACAATACAAATTTGAGCTCAAAGGGCCAAATGGGGAAGGGTTGCCACACAAACAAGACCCTTGGGGTTTCTACTCTGAGCAATACCCATCGTTCGCATCCATTACCTACGATCACAAGCGTTACCAATGGCAAGATGCGAAATGGCAAAACCGTGCAGTGACACAAAAGCGTGATGAAGCGTTATCGTTTTACGAGCTACATGCTGGATCATGGAAGCGCGACGAGAACGGTGATTTCCTGAACTACCGCGAACTCGCGGAGCAGTTGGTGCCATACCTTGTGGATATGGGCTACACCCACGTTGAGCTGATGCCTGTGTCTGAGCATCCATTCTATGGTTCATGGGGCTATCAACCTGTTGGCTTGTTTGCACCAACTAGCCGTTTTGGCTCACCTGATGATTTCAAATTCTTCGTGGATGCGTGTCACCAAGCTGGTATCGGTGTAGTGCTGGATTGGGTTCCTGCGCATTTCCCATCGGATGATCATGGTTTAGCTAACTTTGATGGTACGCCTCTGTTCCATGATCCAGATCCTCGTCGCGGTTGGCACCAAGATTGGAACTCCTACATTTACGATTTAGGCCGTGAACATGTACGTCGCTTCCTTGTCTCGAATGCGCTGTACTGGTTTGAACAATTCCATATTGATGGCATTCGTGTCGATGCTGTTGCGTCGATGCTCTATCTCGATTATTCACGTAGCCACGATCAGTGGGTCCCGAACGTTGATGGTGGCAACGAAAACTACGACGCAATCGCAACCTTAAAATGGATGAACGAAGAAGTGTACAAGTACTTCCCGAATGCGATGACGATTGCGGAAGAGTCAACGGCGTTTCCGGGTGTGTCTGCGCCAACCTTTATGGGTGGTTTAGGCTTTGGCTTCAAGTGGAATATGGGGTGGATGCACGACAGTCTTTCATACATCAAAGAAGATCCTGTTCACCGCAAATACCACCACAATACCATCACATTTCCGCTAGTTTATGCGCACAGCGAGAACTACGTCTTGTCTCTCTCTCACGACGAGGTGGTGTACGGCAAAGGCTCTATTCACAACAAGATGCCGGGCGATGAATGGCAGCAAACCGCAAACCTAAGAGCATACTACGGTTATATGTATGGTCAACCGGGCAAAAAGCTGAACTTCATGGGCGCGGAAATCGGTCAAACGGCGGAGTGGAACCACGATGATCAGTTGCAATGGTTCTTGCTAGAATACGAGCGTCATCAAGGCGTTCAAAAGCTGATGCGAGATTTGAACCACTTGTACCGAAATGAAGCGGCGATGCACGATCAAGATTGTGTTCCTGCTGGTTTTGAGTGGCGTCTACAAGACGAAGCGGATGCGAGCATCCTAGCGCACGAGCGTATTAGTAAAGAAGGTGAGCGTATTCTGATCATCACCAACTTTACGCCCGTACCACACAAGCGCTTTCGTTTAGGCGTTCCAAATGCAGGTCAATACGAACTGCTACTGAATACAGACGACAGCAAATACGGCGGCAGCGATTTTAAAGTGCTGACCAGTGTGAAAACGGAAAAAGTTGAAAGTGAATCACTGCCTCAATCACTTGAGCTTCGTTTGCCTCCACTTTCAACCGTGTTCTACAAGCTGCACAAATAATTTAGTCTAATCAAATTCTAAGCCCGTTTTACATTGTAAATCGGGCTTTTTTTGACCAAGTTTTCACTAACGATAAACAGACTGCATACTCTATACTTGCATCATATTGTTTTGTTAAATCAGGCTAGGTCGGACTTTGAGAAAGATTAAATCCCTTCTGTTCAATATCTTATTGGTGCTTTTGCTTTTACCAGTGATGCTCGTTGGCATAGTGAAATACATCGATCCACCAATTTGGGGATGGAAGATCAGCCGCATGATTTCTCCTCCTGAAGGATTTCCTGAAGAGAGTCAAAATGAATGGGTGCCTTTGAGTGATATTTCTAAACACATTCAACTGGCCGTGATTGCGACAGAAGATCAAAAGTTCCCGACCCATTACGGAGTGGATTTTGATTCCTTGTTTAAAGTGATCTCAGAGTCTGGCGAGAACGGTCCCTCTCGCGGTGCGAGCACGATTACTCAGCAAACTGCAAAGAACGTGTTTCTGTTTCCTTCACACTCTTATGTGCGCAAAGCGTATGAGCTTTATTTTGCTCTGCTGATGGAAGCAATGTGGAGTAAAAAACGCATTCTTGAAGTGTATTTGAATGTGGTGGAGTTTGGTCCGGGTATTTATGGCGCGGAAGCCGCTGCGCAAAACTACTTTGGTATACCTGCTAAACAACTTTCAACACGCCAAGCAGCAAGGCTTGCGGTGGTGCTGCCAAATCCGTATCGCATCAAAGTTTACCCTCAGACTTCTTACACCATCAGCCGCGTCAATTGGGCGATGAGACAAATGCGTAACCTTGGTAGCGTTCAGCTTTAAACTCCTTTTTACCCTGCTCATAAGTAGAACTACGCCCCCATAAAAGCAAAATGTGAAGCGTCACAAGCTTTAGGGCGTAGCCTTTCAGAATGATGTGCTCAGTTTTTCATCCATTTACTATTAGTGTGAATAAAAATACAACACGAATACTGCGCCTATGCGCAACCAATGGACTGAACGATGAAACTGAATCTGATTACGACTACCTTATTGCTTGCATCGGCAAGTGCCATCGCCGAGCCAAACATCACCATTTCTACCACGACTAACAGCCGTGACTTTCCCTTAAGTGCAGAACAGCCTTTGGTTGTGCCCTTAACCAAAGACGGATACACGCTCAAAATCACGGGCGTTGAGGGCGACTGTTTCGCGCCTGATAGCCAGAAGGTCAAATTCAACAAACCTATCGCGCTGAACTGCGGAAAGCCAACGGAACTGCCGTTAAAAATCCGCTTTACTGGCGATTACTCTTTTGCTTTTGATGCGGAAGCGAAAACACTGCGCTTCAAGCGTGAACCTAAGAAAGCCGCGAAGACAGAATTCAAACGCCCAATCCCACAAGTGCAATGTGAGGTTTATCAAGGCGGCGAAGTCACCATTGCGCTGGGTGACAGTTTCCTCGATGGCACCAAGTTGCGTGATGCTTACTCTGGGCAAATGGTCGAAGTAAAAGATCAGCAAGTATCGCTGACGCCAAGCAAAGATTCAGGCGGGTTGGTGCTACTAGAGCCAGTGAAGAAAACCAAAGAAGCAGTATCGTTTGATTATCGCAATGCCAACATTTACTTCGTGATGGTCGACCGTTTCAAGAATGCTGATACGAGTAATGACAACAGCTATGGGCGTAAGAAAGACGGTAAAGAAGAGGTTGGTACCTTTCACGGTGGTGACCTAAAAGGTGTGATCAAAAAGTTAGATTACATAAAGAGCCTAGGTACAGATGCAATTTGGTTGTCGCCAATCGTTGAGCAAGTACACGGTTTTGTGGGCGGCGGCGATAGCGGCTCATTCCCATTTTACGCTTACCACGGTTACTGGACGCGTGATTTCACCAAGATTGATGAGAACTTCGGTAACGAAGATGACCTGAAAAAGCTGGTGGAAGAGGCACACAAACGTGGCCTTAAAGTATTGATGGACGCAGTAATCAACCACACCGGTTACTCAACGTTAGCCGATTTGCAATTTGATGGTATTGAGGTGTTAAAACCAAACGCTGAACTACCTAAGAAGTGGGGGGATTGGCAACCAAAAGCGGGTGAAAATTGGCATAGCTACCACCAGAATATTGATTACCAGAGTCCAAACTGGGCGAAATGGTGGGGCGGTGACTGGATAAGAACAGGTCTACCGGGATACCCAGCTCCGGGCAGCAGTGATATCACCATGTCATTGGCGGGTTTGCCTGACTTTATCACTGAATCAGACAAAGCCGTGAAGCCAGCTCAATGGCTATTGGATAACCCTGGCACTCGCGTTGAGGCGCGTGATAATTACACCGTCTCGGACTACCTAATTGAGTGGCAAACTGATTGGGTGAAACGCTTTGGTATTGATGGTTACCGTGTCGACACGGTGAAGCACGTTGAAGGCGATGTGTGGAAACGCTTGAAAGAAGAGGCATCAAGCAGCCTTGAGCAATGGCGTAAAGAGAACGGTAAGTCAGGTCAGCCATTCTGGATGATGGGTGAAGTATGGGGACATACCGCTTATCGCAGCCCTTACTTTGACGATGGCTTTGACGCGTTGATTAACTTCGACATGCAGAAGAAGTTAGACAAAGGCGCGGCGTGTTTCAGCCAAATGGCAGACACTTACCAAAGTTACGCAGATACTATCGCCAATGAGAAAGACTTTAACCCTGTGAGCTACATGTCTTCTCACGATACCGAGCTGTTCTTCTCTCGCTTCAAAGATTACGGTATGCAGCGTAACGCCGCGAATGCACTGCTTCTGAGTCCTGGTGCTGTTCAGGTTTATTATGGTGATGAAGTTGGTCGTAACATTGGTCCTTACGCGGATGATTTCCACCAAGGCACACGTTCTGACATGGTGTGGAAGCTATCGGATGAGAAGCAAGCGCTACTCAAACACTGGCAAACCCTTGGTCAGTTCCGTAAAGCGCACCCAGCGATTGGTGCAGGTCAACATCAAGTGATTGAACAAGAAGGTGCGTATGTGTTCTCTCGCTCGCTTGGCAATGACAAAGTCGTTGTGGCGTTTGTGGGTCGCGAAAAGTAGTTAGAACTTCGTTTTAAGCCTAGATAGAAAAAGCCCTTCCTTGAGTTATCAGGGAAGGGCTTTGTTGTTTTAGTTCGCCAGTTCTTGGTCGATGACTTGTTCTAGCTCGTCAAACGGCACATAGCCAGGAATGACTTGATCATTAATGATCAACGCAGGCGTGCCGCGTAAACCAAGTTGCGTGAAATACTGATAGTTTTTATCAAGCAACGCCTTGGTCTCTTTGTCGTCGACAAGCTGCGCTTCTGTCCCCGTTTTTTTCGCGATTTGATTTAAGGAACGTGCGTCATGTGCGCCCGGTTTTTTCACCAATAACTCATGCACTTGTTCGTACTTATCTCGCTGGTTTTGCCAAACATTTAATGCGTAACTTGCCGAGTTGTAGCCGTTTTTCTCGTATTGTTCTTTAAAAGAGACATTGAGGTTAAGCACTTTTACCTGCGGATATTCCTTACCAACTTTGACCAGCTCTCCTTCTAAACGTTTACAAAAAGGGCAGCTGTAGTCTGTTACGTTAATAATGGTTAACTCAGGGTTTTCAGCACCAAAAGAGGAATGTTTGCCATCACTTAGATATTGACGAACCTCCTTCAAGGTGTCGCCAAATGACTGTTGGTACGCAATGTACTCTTGAAGGTTTTGGTGCAATGAATCAAGAATTTGAGGGTTATCTTTTAGTATCTGATTAACTTCCTCTAGCTTTTGTTCTGCGGTCTTTTCTGATGCGAAAGATACGGCAGATACGATAGCCATCGTTAACGCCAAAAGTGTACGAGTGAATGTCATAATATTTCCTAAAACTTTTAAATTTCGTTGTTTGTTATGTGAAGTGAATAAAATATGTACAAAAGTCAGGCGGAAAGGTCTCTCGCCTTGCTGGCTTTATTCTCTAAACACGCAAAGTTTTAGGTGAACCCGATACTTTTCCGGTATCGGTTCTGTGTATTCCAGATAGCGAATTGCTGTGGTTGTCATCGGCAGCGCCACAATCAAAGCAAATAGAAAAAATGGAATAAGAATATGATCAAACTGATGTTGGTACGCTTGAACCAGCTTTTCTGAAAGGTCGCAAGATGGTGATAAATTCACACTCTCATCTTGCTGACTCTGTATTTGGTGAGCCTTCGGGCAGCTTTTCGAGAAACCAGAATTTTGGCTTAAGCATATCATCACCACCCAAAGCACGAGGGCGAGTGTCCATTTGGCTATTTTATATTGTGAGCGTAACAATGGGTCGTATAGTCCTGTTAATTCTGGTTTATGCCGTTTACATATGACCGGGCCATCCTAACCTAAATTTCGTGGCTGAATGTTACTTTCGAGTTAATCGATATTGCCTCAATGCCAAAGTATGAAGTACGTCATGAATGTTGTAGAAAGCAATATTCGTCAGAATCATTTGTTGAGTTGATGAAGAAGTCGTGAGCTATCGACATAGATTAATATACCTAATTGTTAGCACAAATTTTTATTATCTTTCAATTGTGATTGGAATCATAAAACAAAACTTCATAACTGAGTCGCGATAATGTTCGGCAGGCGGATTGATTTTGATCATCTCTCTAGCACATTATTCAGGTGAACATATGTGTTAAGTTCCACATGTGTAGGTAATGTTATGAAAATTCCTGTTCAAACTGAGCGTAAAGTTACACTGGGGTGCTACGTTGCTCTGGCGTTTGCGGTCGTGTTCTTTTCTGGCCTGATGCAATCTAGCGAATGGTACGGTGTATTCGATTTTACAACGCTCAATGGCTCTTTCGGCAAGGTGGCGTATGGTGTCACCGAAACGGCTGACGGTGTGCAAGTTGCAACAACGTCGCTTCGCGGTACTGGTGGTAGCGGTGCTCGCGACGGTTTCATTTTCGCACTTACTTTGATTCCAACTGTTATGTTCGCCTTAGGTATGATCAACGTACTTGAGCACTACGGTGCACTTGAAGCAGCTCGTAAGCTTCTTACTCCTCTTCTACGTCCTCTAATGGGCATCCCTGGTAACTCTGGTCTGGCTTTAATTGCTTCTCTACAAAGTACCGACGCGGGCGCGGCGATGACGCGTCAGCTAAAAGATGAAGGTCACCTAACTAAGCGTGAAACGGACGTATTTACCATGTTCCAGTTTACTGCAGGTGCGACCATCGTGAACTTCTTCTCATCAGGTGCTGTGCTGTTCACATTGACGATGGCTGACGGCTCTCTAGCGGTCACGTCTTCTATTGGTTTAGCGGTTGTGGTGATGTTCGCATTCAAGATCATCGGTGCAAACCTGTTCCGTATTTACCTGAACATGACGGAAGGTAAAGAAGACAAACAAGACCAAAACAAATCAGAGAACCTAAAAGAGGAGACGGCATAATGGGTGACGTTAAAGCGAAAAAACCAATGGTGACGGATATCTTCGTCGAAGGTGCTAAGAAAGGTTGGGTAATTGCGACTACCTCTACGGTTCCTAACGTATTGATGGCGTTCGTTATCATCAAAGCGCTGCAAATCACTGGCGCGCTAGATCTGATGGGCACTGTGTTCTCTCCAATCATGGCGGTGTTTGGTCTTCCGGGTGAAGCAGCAGCGGTATTGATCGGTGCTTGGATGTCGATGGGCGGCGCGGTGGGCGTAGTGATTACGCTATTTGACCAAGGCATCCTGAACGGTACGCACATTGCGATTCTAGCGCCAGCTATCTACCTAATGGGCTCTCAAGTTCAGTACATGGGTCGTATCATGGGTCCAATTGGTACTGAAGGTCGTTACATCCCAGTTATGATTGCAATCTCAGTATTGAACGCATTTGGCGCAATGCTAGTGATGAATCTGTTTGTCTAGGAGTGAGTCATGCAATTCTCTCTAAATGAATATCTAGAAGAGCTACGTCCGCTAATCAATGTGGATTGTGGCACTTATACTACTGATGGTATCGAGTTCATCGCTTCTCAATTTGAAGAGAAGTACCAAGCGATGTCAGGTTGGAGCGTAAAACGCATCGACTGTGGCAGAGCCGGTGTTGGTCTTGAAGTTCGAAATAAGCCGGAAGCTGAGCAAATCGATGTGATGCTAATTGGTCACATGGATACGGTGTTCCCTGTGGGTACCGCTGAGCTTCGTCCAATGTTTCAAGATGCAGAGAAAGCGTACGGTCCAGGTGTGTCTGACATGAAATCTGGTTTGCTGAACATCGTGTACGCGATGCGTAATCTAGACCAAGCTGTGTTGGATAAGTTATCTATCGCTATCTGCATGAACCCAGATGAAGAGACAGGCTCTCTGGATTCTGTGGATTGGATTCAATCAGTTGCGAAAAACGCTAAGAATGTACTGGTTGCAGAAGCAGCACGTGCAGACGGTGGTTTAGTGAAAGCGCGTAAAGGCATGGCTCGCTACAAAATGACCTTTAATGGCGTTGCTGCTCACGCAGGTAACGAGCCAGAAAACGGTCGCAGCGCAATCACTGAGATGGCAAATTGGATTCTGGCTGTCAATGCAATGACCAACTTTGACTCTGGTACTACGCTGAACGTCGGCATTGTTTCTGGCGGCAACGGTGCGAACATCGTCCCTGAGCACGCGGAAGCGATCGTGGATGTGCGTTTCTGGAGCAACGAAGAATACGATGATGTCGATAGCAAGCTAAATGGCATGCTGGAAACACCATTCGTTGATGGCGTGAGAATTGAGTTGGTTCGTGAAGCTTATAAGCCTTCTATGGTGCCAAGCCCACAAACAGAAAGCCTGATGATGCTAGTTGAAGAAGCCGCAAGTGAACTGGCTATCGACATCAACTGGAAAGAAGTAGGTGGTGGCTCTGATGCAAACAACACGGCGATTCTTGGTGTTCCAACTTTGGATGGTCTAGGACCTATCGGTGCGGGCTTCCACAGCGATCAAGAGTACTTGTTGCTTGAGTCTATCGAACCACGTATCAAAATGCTGATGCGTGTACTGGAGAAGATTGCTCAATAAGGCATTTTGCTTCTAAAGCTTGGTTCCCAAAGCTGTTGGTTTCAAAACCATTTGGTTTCCAAAACTTTTGATTTCCAAGACTTTTGATTTCAAGGCAATAATCCCCGGACTTCGGTTTGGGGATTTATTTATCTAGCCATTTTGTTTCCTTTCTTCATTATCATTACTCGCTATTAATCCTACGTTCAGGTTCATCTTCTTAATATCTTTGCCACAGTCATAAATTTAGGAGGCACGATGACCACAAGCATGTCTGTAAATTCGGCGTCCGATGACGTCTTAGACCAAACGATGCAAGCGCCAGATGAGAAAACCTTTTGGCGTAAAATGAAAGGGTCGGTTAAGAAAGCGGGTGAAGAAATTGCCGTAATGGGCATAAAATCATGGCTCGCGATGGCAGATTCCAACACCTCTGCTCGCCACAAGGCTATTTTAGGTGGCGCGCTGGCTTACTTCGTCCTACCAACAGATATGGTGCCAGACGTACTAGCTGGCGTCGGTTTTACCGATGATATGGCGGCACTGACTCTGGCGGCGAACTCGGTCGGCAATGCCATCACCGACGAGCATGAAGAACAAGCGAGAGAAAAGCTGAATTCGATGGTGGATTAGAAAGAGCATTTCTAGACGCGGAGAAAACAAAAGCCCCGATGTTTCCATCGGGGTTTTCTTTTAGACAGGACTATATAATTTCAGGATGGTAATCGTAGAACGATTTAGGCGTCAGCGCGTTTCAGGTGCACTTCTTCTTCGGCTACGCCTGCCATTGGGTCGTTGAAGCGAGCTTCATCCAATGCACCTTCTGATTTCGCAACGATGACGGTCACAGCACTATCACCAGTGATATTTACCGCGGTACGAATCATATCAAGAAGACGGTCAACACCCATGATAAGTGCAATACCCTCTAGAGGCAGGCCTACTTGGTTCAATACCATTGCCAACATTACTAGACCCACACCAGGAACACCTGCGGTACCGATAGACGCCAGAGTTGCCGTCATGATAACCATTAGGTAATCGCCCATAGTTAAATCAATATTGAAAGCTTGAGCAATAAACGCAGTTGCTACGCCTTGCATGATCGCCGTACCGTCCATGTTCACGGTTGCACCAAGTGGTACAGTGAACGATGATACACGGTTCTCAACACCCATGCGGTGCTTTGCTGTTTCCATTGTCACTGGAATCGTCGCGTTCGATGATGCTGTAGAAAAAGCAAACATGATCGCGTCTTCCATCTTGCGTAGGAACGTAATTGGGTTTAGACCTGTGAAACCTTTTAACATTAAGCTGTAAGTAACTAGACCGTGTAGGACAAGCGTACCAGCCAGTACTAAGAAGTACTCTGCCAGATTGACGATCGCGCCCAGACCAAGACCAGTGAATAGCTTCGCCATTAAGAAGAACACCCCATAAGGCGCCAAGTTCATCAAAATCGCGACCAGCTTCATGATCACTTCATTCAGATCAGAGAAGAATGCTGCGATGCGTTCGCCTGGTTTACCCGCTGCACTGATCGCGATACCGAATAGCACGGCGAACACGATAACTTGCAGAGTTTTACCTTCTGCCATTGCGCTGATTGGGTTGGTCGGGAACATATCGATGATCACCTGACCTAAAGATGGCGCTTCGGCTGATTTGAATGAACTTGCTGCCGTTAGATCTGCCCCTGCCCCTGGCTGGAATAGAGTACCCATAGTTAGAGCAAGCGTAATCGCGATAGCCGTTGTCGTAACGTAGAAAGCGAGGGTTTTACCGCCCATGCGACCCAGTGTAGAGAGGTCTTTGAGAGAGCTAGTACCACAAACTAACGAAACAAATACTAGCGGTACAACAAGCATTTTTAAGCTGGCAACGAAGATCTGTCCACCAACTTCGAATAATCCATTAACAATGTATGCGTCGACAAATCCGTTGTCGGCAAAAAGTGTGCGAATTGCAAATCCTGTCAAGATACCCGCAACCATACCTAAAATTACGCGGCTGGTAAGCGACATCGGTTTCTTGGTATTCATGAGAACACTCCTTATAGTTATGCACCTTGAGTTCACTTCAAAGCGGCGAGCAGATTAGCAGCGGAGTGAGAAAATACGAAAGAATAATCCTCTAAATGGTTAATAGATGTGAACTTTATCACTAATAAAAATGGGATTTTAACCAAACATTAACGAATCGGCTGGATAAAAAGTTTGTATTTTAACACTTTTATCGAATATACAACCGATAACAAAGAGGATTTACAATAAATTCCAATAAGAGATAGAGTGCATACTCTCTTTGAGTGGATGCATTTCTGCATAACTATTTAAGTTGTATTCAGACTAGCAGTCGCTTCTTTAGCGATACTTTAGTATTGAGTGTTCATCAGAGCCAACGAACCCTTTATGCTTTCATATTTGTCAACTCAATGATGGTTGGCAAGTGTAGTTAGTTGGAGGTGATCCCAGCTCCAATAATTTTGACTGGTATTCTTAATCCCTCCAACCCAATAGCATTGTTTCGCTCGTATTAGGCCTTCCAAACACTGCTTGCCAGCCTCAGTGATACGGACGCTTTGTTCCCACCAGTGCCTTTCACGTGACTCAATCGTGATCAAAGGTATTTGACACTGTGCTAGAGGGAGGAGTAACGCGTAAAACATCACGTCTCCTAGATAAGGAAGAGGTTCTAGTTGTTGATATTGCTCAAACCAATCTTTGATGGGAATTGAACGATTTTGCGAGCTCAAGACCTTTAGTGCGAGGTGTTGTGTCAAGCTCAATCCAGTTTGTGAATTAGGTAACTCTTGCAAATGGCGTTTAAGCACGTCGAGTATATTGGGCAAGCAATCCAGGTTATGCTGCTGAATCAAATTAACTATGGAAATAGGTGTCGGTGATGTAATAGCGTGCCAACACCGTTTAGCCTGACTGAATAATTTTGCTGTCACAGGTTTACGGTATCGCCAACAAGAACGAATAGCTTCTTCAGGCAACTGCCCAAAGCCGATGAATCGTTCAGTGCCCGGGAACTGGTTCAACTCAATGATCTCTATCACTTTATTCTCTACATTCTCTAACTGTGTTAGAGCACGAATTAGCATCAATTGATCATAGCTGTCATGTTCGACCCAAAAGACGATTCGTTCAAATACATCACTTTGCAACAGATCGAGGTTTGATTGTTCCAATGTGACTATATCTTGAACCGAGTCTTCACGCTTCATCACGGGCAGCAGAGTCTCTACGACATATTGGGCACGAATGGCAAGGAAGTTCTGCGGTGTTGCTGGTATGGGGCCAATACAAAGCGGATCGATCAGGGCTAAAAATGTCCCTTCAAATCCACTGGTTTTAAGCTGTTGTTGTATATCGTGACCGCAACGAACGTGTAGCGTTTTTACTTTCGCATCTAGGGGCGGTTTTTGTTGTTTGATGGCTAGTTTGTGCGCTTCTAGCTCTTCGACATGAGCTTTTAGTTTACTCCAACTGGATAAGCCAAGTTCTCTTGCGAGTGCATATTGAACGTCAGCCAATTGAATTGTATCGGGAGCCAAAGATTCTGGCTTGGAGTGAAATCGCTTAACTAACTCCAACGTAGCGTTATCGTATAGGCGGATAGCTTTGAGCCTTTTTTTAGCAATGGATTTTTGCTGATTGATATTGATCGAGAAGCTATTTGTAGAGTTCATATTTCACCTTTCTTATTTCTTCCACACTCGCCTAAATAGAAGCTAAAAAGAAGGTAAAAACAGATTGTGCCTGCTAAACCAAGCAGGTGAGGATATTGCCGTGAACCGAGTTCTTTCCGCGAGTGTTGGGTGCTTTAGGCATGAGCAGAGTGATAGTAGGTGGTCGCTATCCTTCGTGCAACCTTTTGTGAGAGTGTAGCGTCACAAAATGGCCGTTTCTCTATATTTAGGGAGAATCAATAGGCGATAACACTAGCGATTCAACTCAATACCACTGTTGCTAGACTCGAGTTTCTACACTTTTGAGTAAAGTACGATAAAGCGCTTGAGTCGCAGGACCACTTTTGGCTCCTTTGGGTAAAGTGAGGTGCAGCGAAACTTGATATTGATGGGAGTGTTCGATCTCCAATACTTTAATTTTATCGCTCTTGCGGGCTGCGACTAAGTGCGCTGGTAGCCGACAAAATCCAGCGCCTTGCTCTACGGCGTGAAAAGCGTGGTCGAAGTTATCGACGGTAATACGCTGACGTGCGCGTAACCAACCCACATCTCTTTTCGTTTTGTCTGAATCACCTAAGTCACGGATGACAATTTGGCTGGTGGTTGCAAAATCGTCGATGGAAACATGCGGCTTTTTAGCGAGTGGATGGTGTGCTGCGATTACAGGCAGCATGGTTGTTACGCCAAATGCTTCGGCAGGGTAGTTGGTTATCGGTAAGTTGATGATTGCGATGTCAGCGAGCTCATTTACGACCATTTCGGTTGTTTTGCTCAGTGACGTTTCAACCACTTGAACGGAGGTCGTGTTGTTGTCCTCCAAAAATTGACTGAGTGGTGCATAAAGCCAACAAGGGTCACAAAGATGATCTACTGCGACCGTGATTTGAGATTCCACCCCACTTTTTAACTGCTCGCTGATGACTTCTAGTTCCCGCGCTTGTTCAAGCATGGATTGTGCACGACGCAGTATGGTTTTGCCGTGCTCTGTCAAACCCGCTTTGCGCCCTCGTACTTCGATAAGTTGAATACCAAGTTGGTCTTCTAACTTCCTCACCGAGTAGATCAATGTAGTATGGCTCTTGTTGAGCAGTAAAGCTGCGGATTGAATGCTGCCTTCTTGATTAATCGCTTGTAGCGTTTGCCATTGTTCTAAGGTCGTTTTTAGTCTCATGAGTCAATTTTTTAGACAGTTAATGGCGAAATTATGAACTTTTCTGTCAGTTTTATAAAGGTAATAATCTTGTCATCGAAAACGAGTCAATAAGAAGAGGAGACTCAAGATGGCGAAATTATTGCAAGTTGATTTTGAATTTCATGGTCCGTTTGGTGACGAGATGTCGAATGCTCTGGTCGACTTAGCTAAGTCGATTAACCAAGAGCCGGGCATGATTTGGAAAATCTGGACGGAAAGCGAAAAAGACAAACTCGGTGGTGGTATCTATCTTTTTGAAGATGAAGCCACGGCGCAAGCTTATCTCGAAATGCATGCCGCACGCTTACGAAAAATGGGCGTAGTCGAAGTACGAGGTCAAATTTTCGATATCAATGTGCCGTTAACGACGCTCAATCAAGGGCCTATTAGAGGATAAGGAGATGATGACCAACCGCACTTTTCTAACCGTTCATGGTGTCGTATATACGGTATTCGCTTTTGCGTTGTTTTTTGTACCAACCATAATGTGGCCGATGTATGGAGTACAAATTAACGACCAGTACGCGCTGTTTTTATCGCAGCATACTTCGATCTTTTTAGGTGGAATCGCAGCGGTGAGTTTGATGTTACGTAATGTGGAATCAGGGCATACTGCGAAACAGCTGTTTAAAGCATTATTGATTACTAATGGCTTAGGGGCAGTGATTACTACCTATGCCGGCATTATCGGAGTATTTGTCGGTTTTGGTTGGAGTGACCCAATATTCTTTGTCTTGCTTAGTTTGATTACGTACAAGCAACTAAGAGTGCAATAGAAAAAGCCCTGCTGTTTCTAGCAGGGCTTTGTCATATTTGGTTTAATTAGCGATCTAAATTCAAGTTATGATTCGCTTTTGTACGCGTAGTTATAGTAGCCGTATCCATAGCCGTATGAGTTAGATGCTTTTTTCTCAACTGCATTGAGAATCACACCTTTAACTTC